>NZ_JXMW01000006.1 GCF_002072215.1 Methanobrevibacter arboriphilus JCM 13429 = DSM 1125 | reverse complement strand
TTTTGAATGATACTAATTCTAGTATTGTTGTTAATCCTGAAACTGTAAATATTGGCAACAATGTTACTATTTCTGGTGAGCTTGTTGGTTATGTTGGTAATGGCTCTGATTCTTTGACTGTTAGTGTTGATGGTAATGTTTATGATGATGTTATTATTAATTCTACTGGTGGTTGGAGTCTTAATTACACAACTAATCGTACTGGAAACATAACTGTTACTGTTAGTTATGTTGGTAATGAGAATTATACTGGTTTTACTAATGCAAGTAGTTTTACTGTGATTTTGAATGATACTAATTCTAGTATTGTTGTTAATCCTGAAACTGTAAGTATTGGTGATAATGTTACTATTTCTGGTGAGCTTGTTGGTTATGTTGGTAATGGCTCTGATTCTTTGACTGTTAGTGTTGATGGTAATGTTTATGATGATGTTATTATTAATTTTACTGGTGGTTGGAGTCTTAATTACACAACTAATCGTACTGGAAACATAACTGTTACTGTTAGTTATGTTGGTAATGAGAATTATACTAGTTTTACTAATGTGACTAGCTTTTTAGTGGCTAAGAATGGTGTTAATTCTTCTATTAATATTCCTAGTGATGTTAAGGTTGGAGATTCTATAATAATTGATGGTGTTTTATCTGATGAAAATGGTAATCCAATAGCTAATACTACTATTACTGTTATTATTGATGGTGAAAACTTTAATGTAACAACTGCTGATAATGGTAGTTGGAATCTTAATTACACTCCAACTTATGCTGGTGACTTTACTATTAATGTTACTTGGGAAGGTAATGATAATTATACTAGTTTTACCAATAATACTAACTTTACTGTTACTAAGTTAGCTACATATTCTAGTATTGATATTTCAGGTGATTTTAGAATAGGGAAAACTACTGTTATAAGTGGTGTTCTTCTCGATGAGGAAGATAATAAAATAGCTGATAGTGAATTAGAAATCACTATTGATGGTAAAAAACATTTAGTGAAAACCAATTACAATGGTTACTGGTATTTAACTTATAAACCCAAAAGCATTGGAAAAACTACAGTTGTACTTAATTTCAATGGTGATACTAAATATTTAGGTTTCACTAACAGCACTAGTTTTGATGTTAAAAAAGGTGAAAGCTTTGTTAATGTTACTATTAATGAAAATAAGAATGGTTCTGTTGATTTGATTGTTAAAGTAGTTGATGAAGATGGTGATACCATACCAGATTATAAAGTTGACGTTGAATTAGATGGTAAATACATAGGATCTGTGATAACAGACTCTGATGGAGTTGGAATATTCCATATACCCAATTCTAAACTTACACCTGGTAAACATAAGATTACAGCTTTATCAGATAATGAAAATTACTTTAGTAATCTAGCATTTGCTGAATTTGAAACCAAAAACAACAACAATAATAAAACTAATAATACTAACAATACTAATAGTACTAATAATACTGAAAATGATACAAGTGATAATCCAGTAGCAATAGCTACTATGAAAAATACAGGAATACCAATAATGCCCATCTTAGTATTTTTATTAAGTGGCTTAGGTTTAATTTATAGGAAAAAATAAAATTAAAAACTTTTTCAAGGATATTATTTTTATATCCTTTTTTTATTTCAAAGAGAAATTTATTCTATATATTTTTTTATCTTTTTTTTTTATCTTGATGTTTGTTAATATTTACACTAAATAGGATAATATTAAACTTTTTTTGGATTTGAGATATTTTAATATTTTTTAATCTTGATTCGGATCATCTTAAATTTTTACTTCTATTTATTATAAAATAACAAAAACAACTCTTCCACCCAACCCCAACCCAACCCCAACCCCCCATTAAACAATGAATAACATATTAATTTTATGAACACTAATATAATTCATTATAAAGCTATTATTTAAAGCATAGTTGGATTGCTAAATATTAATTAAAATGTGGAAATAAAGTAAAAATAAGTAATTGGAAAAAAGAATAAAATAACAGTAATCTAAAGCTAGTTTTGATTTTCAATTCTTTTTGTTGCTGAATAATTTTGAGTATTAAAACAAGTTAATATTTTTAGTTATAAAAGTTTAGGAATAACCATGAATATAACGAAAAATATATTTAATAAAAAATATAACTATTGTTATATTGAATAATTATTTTAAAAATAAATTGAATTTGATGTTTAATTATGATAATGAAAAATAATAAAAAACAAATAAAGAATGAAATAACTGATAAAATAAACAATAAGAAGCTAAGTTTCCAAACAAGAGCTGTTCATATTGGAAATGATATTGATAAAGATACAAATGCTATTAAAAGACCTATAACTATGGCTAATAGCTATAAATTACCTCATGATCCAAGTGTTTTAAATTGGAGTGGTGTTGATGATAATATTTACACAAGAAATGGTGGTTCAAATCAAAAGTACTTAGAAAAAAGGATAGCTTCTCTTGAAAATGCTGAGGATTGTATTGTACTTTCAAGTGGAGTTGCAGCATTATCTGGTTTGTTTTTTTCTCTTTTAGAAACTGGAGATCATGTGATATTTTCAAATGTTACATATATCGCAGTTTACAGGCTTTTAAATGAGTTATTTAATAAAAAATTTAAAGTTGAAACTACTATTGTAGATACTAGAGATATTGCAAATGTTAAATCTGCAATAAAGGATAATACTAAATTAATTCATATTGAAACTCCAGGAAATCCAACATTATCTATTGTTGATATTTCAGAAATTGCTAAAATAGCTCATGAAAATGATATACTTGTTTCAGTTGATAATACTTTAGCTTCTCCTTATAATCAAAGACCCATTGAACTGGGTGCAGATTTTTCAATTGAGAGTCTTACTAAATATATTAATGGTCATGGAGATTCTATGGGTGGTTCAATATCTGGAAAAGCTGAGTATTTGGATATAATAAGAAGAGACTCTCAAGTTAATCTTGGTGGAACAATAAGTCCTTTTAATGCATGGCTTATAATGAGAGGTGCTGTAACTCTTCCTTTAAGAATGGAACAACATAATAAAAATGCTTTAAAAATAGCTAAATTTTTAGAAAGCTTATCTATTGTCACTTTCGTAGCTTACCCTGGATTAAATTCTCATAACAATCATGATATTGCAGTTAAACAAATGGGTTCTGGTTTTGGTGGTGTTTTATCCTTTGGATTAGATACAAGTCATGATAAACATAATGAGTTTGTTAGTAATTTAAATATAATTACATCAGCTGTTTCTCTTGGTCATGATGAAAGTTTAATTGTTTTTATTGGTGAAGATGATGAAAGGCAATATTTATATCCAGAAGAGTTTAACAATGGATTTTTCCGTTTTAGTGTTGGTTTAGAAGATTCGAATGATTTGATTAATGATATTAATCAAGCTTTAATTAAAACTGGTATTTTATAGGTTTTATTCTCTTATTTAGTTTTTATTTACCTTTTTTTAGCTTTTTTTTAGCTTTTATTTAGCTTTTCTTTAGTTTTTCTAGTTTTTCTTTAGTTTTTAGATTAAATTTTCTTTAGTTTATATTTTTTAGCTTATATTTTCTTTAATTTATATTTTCTTTCTTTATCTTTTACTTTCTATTATTCTTTAATTTTTTATTTCAATTTTTGTTTTTATTTTTTTATTTCATAAAATTGTATAAATGAAAATTTTATTAGTGGTGTAAACTATAATAATATTTATTAATGTTAATTAGATTATTATTTGGTAGGTATCATTATGAAAACGATGGAATGGAAAGATAACAAGTTAATACTCATAGATCAAACTAAATTACCTGATGATTTAACTTACTTTGAATGTAAAACTTATAAAGATGTTATATTAGCTATTAAAACAATGGTTGTTCGTGGAGCTCCTGCTATTGGTGTAGCTGCTGCTTTTGGAATGGTTCTTGGGAATATTGCAGGTGAAGATTTAGAAAAAGTAGCTAAAGAAATAAAAGCATCTAGGCCAACAGCTATCAACCTTTTTTGGGCTGTTGATAGGGTACTTTCTAGTGATAATCTTCTTGATGAAGCTTTAGAAATGTATAAAGAGGATATTGAAACTAATTTAGCTATTGGTAGGCATGGTGCTGAAATTATATCTGATGGAGATACTATTTTAACTCATTGTAATGCTGGGGCTTTAGCTTGTGTTGATTATGGTACTGCTCTCGGTGTTGTTAGGTCTGCTTTTAATGAAGGTAAAGATATTAATGTTATTTGTGATGAAACTCGTCCTCTTGGTCAAGGAGCTCGTCTTAGTGTTTGGGAAATGCAACAAGAAGACATTCCTGTAAAATTAATTCCTGATGTAGCTGCAGGTTATTTGATGCAACAAAATGAGATTAATAAGGTTGTTATTGGTGCAGATAGAGTAGCTCATGATGGTATAGCTAACAAAATTGGATCTTTAATGGTGGCGCTAGCTGCTAAACGTTTCCATGTTCCTTTTTATGTTGCAGCTCCTCTCAGTACTTTTGATCGTGAAATTTCAATTTATGATACAGAAATAGAAGAAAGGGGTTCTGAAGAGGTAACTCATTATGGGGGATGTCGTATCTGTCCAAAGGGAACTGAGGTTAGAAATCCTGCATTTGACATTGTTCCAAAAGATTTAATCACTGGTGTAATTACTGAAAAAGGAATAATTGATTTGGACAATTTTAAAGAATTTTTTCAAAAATTAAAGTATGAATAAATTGTATATTTGATAAAAAAACTATCTCATTTATAAAAGGTATTATATGAATAATAGTATTATTGGAATAATTGATTTATATGAATATTGGGTTAATAGAGATTATAGAAATAGAGTTATAGAAATAGAGTTATATGAATAGAGTTATATGAATAGAGTTATATGAATAGAGTTATATGAATAATAGGGTTATATGAATGGAATTATATGAATAATAGGGTTATATGAATATTGTAGGAATAATGGTGTTATATGAATGAAACAGAACAATTATTAAATAAGTTAAAAAAATTAGGAGAAAATGATTCTATTGAAGCTATGGATCTTTTTAAGATTCTAAAGGAAGAATCTAAGAATGTTTCTATCAATACAATTATGGGTATGAGTACATTTCTTAGAGATGACTTTAGACATATTCAAGATAAGTATAAAGACCATTATACTGAATCTATACTTTCTCAATTACTTAGAATAAATGAAATAAAAAGAGATAATAATGTTTATCATACTAAAATTGATAAAAATAAATTTAATAAAGCTATTTCTAATATTACTAAATTTTTGAATTATGACAACCTATATAAAGGAGAAGACAAGTTTAACTTAATTTCAATATTAGTCACATTATATTCTTCTTTTTTAATTAAAAAACCAATTCATCCTGTTGGAACCACCTTTCCTGGTGAAAATTTAAAAGTAAGGGATGAAAATGGAGAATTTTTTTGTCCTGCTAAGAAAAAACAGATTAATAACCCAAATTCGTTATGTGTTTTTTGTGTTTGTAAAGAAGATTAATTTTAAAGAATTTTTTAAGATTGGAATATGATTAATATTTTAAAAATATTAATATTTTAAAAGTTTTAATTATAAAAACATTTTTTAGTTAAAAATATTTTATTAATTAGAAATATTCTTATTTTTACTTAAAAATGATTCTATATTAAATGTATATATAAATGATAAAAAGAATATAAATATCTCTAATGTGAAAACAACAAGCCTTTCAGTTAATCCTAGAATATTCAAGTCTAATGCTACTGAAATTGGGTTTAAAGTTCCAAATATGATTATTAGGATGGCTGTTATTATTGATATTTTTCCTAATTTTATAAATTTCTCTTTTTTTATAAAACCAATTCCTATAAAGAACAAAAATAATATTGTAAGAAGTACTGTTATTCCAGTTATAATAATATGCATTATGTTTTGAAAGTTTAGTGCAGCTTTATCTGGAGACAAGGGGAATAGTGCATATCCTATAAGTGATATTATTGTCATAGCTAATAGGAATATAAATCCTAATTTAGTAATGTGGCTATATTTCTTATTAAAAGATTCTCTCACGATTCCTATTGCAAATATAACTGCACATATACCATATATTAGTGTGAAAATCCCAATTAATTCTGCATTTGGTGACCCTACAGCTGTTAATGAGCTTATATCGGTTGTTATGGGATTATATTCTTTCCAAAGAGCTTGCCCTAAGAAAACATGAATAAAATAAAAAATTACACTTACCATTCCAAAAGCTTGTAGTAATTTTATGTTCATTATATTTTTTCTAGCTTTTTTTATATTTATTATTTTCTTTATAACAATATGAAACTTTTTAGATTTTTATGAAAACATTTAAATATAATTATTATTAATAATTATACTTATACCCCTATAGGTATTTTATATAAGTATTTTATGTAAATATTTTATATAGGATTTTATATATATGATTTTAGAATTTTAACTTAAAATTTTAAATAGAATTGATATAGGTGTAATATAAAAACCGATTTATTAAAAAAGTAATTTAACAATTAAATTAGTAATTTAACAATTAAATTAATAAATCTTAATAATTATTATTGTTATAAATATTATTATTTCTATAAGAAGTATTTTTGATATAGATAATTATTATTTGGTGATTAAAAATGAAAAAATGTATGGATTCTGATAACCTTCATCGAAGATTAAAAAAGATTATTGGGCAATTGAATGCTATTGATCGGATGATTGATGAAGATGTTCCTTGTGAAGATATTATAATGCAAATTAATGCTTCAAAATCTGCATTACACAAAGTTGGACAAATTGTTCTTGAAGGTCATCTTAATCATTGTGTTAAAGAGGGAATTGAAACTGGAGATTCTGAACAAACGATTAAAGATTTTACAAAAGCTATAGAATACTTTTCAAGACTTTAGTAATCTCATATTTATCTATATATTTTTTTTATTTATTATCTATACCTATACCCCTATGCCTATGAGGTATAAAATTGTTTTCAATAAATTGTTTTCAATAAATAATTATTGGAGTTTTAAAAATGGAAAATAAAAATAGCTTTATATATGAAGAAAAAAAATCAGTAATTTTTCTTATTGTTTCAGCTATAGCTTTGATATTAAGTTTTTTTAAAATATTCACCATTGGTCCAATCGATTTATCTTGGATAGCGATTTTACTTTGTGGATTACCAATTATTAAAGATGCAGTTGTTGGCTTAGTTACAGAGTTTGATATAAAAGCAGACCTTCTTGTTTCTATTGCACTTATAGCTTCTATTATTATCGGTGAAATATTTGCTGCAGGTGAAATAGCTTTTATTATGGCTATAGGTGGACTTTTAGAAGAGTTTACTGTAGCTAGATCTAGAGCAGGAATTGAAAAATTAGTTCACTTAACACCAAGAACAGCTAGACGAATTTCTAATAAAAATGGGGTTAACAATGAAGAAATTATCGATGCTAAAAAAGTTGAAATTGGTGATTTGATTCAAGTCTTACCTGGAGAAACTATTCCTGTTGATGGGGAACTTGTTAGTGGAGAAACTTCAATTGATCAATCAGTTATGACTGGAGAACCAGTTCCAATAGATAAAATTAAGGGAGATGAAGTTTTCAGTGGAACTGTAAATCAGTTTGGTTCTTTTGTTATGAAAGCAACTAAAATTGGAAAAGATAGCTCTCTTCAAAGAATGATTGACTTAGTTGAATCAGCTGATGCTGATAAATCTAAGATTGTCAGGCTTACTGATAAATGGGCCACTTGGATTGTTGTGATTGCACTTTCAGCTGCAATTGGCACTTATTTCCTCACAGGTGAGATAATTAGGTCCGTTACAGTCTTGGTTGTATTTTGTCCATGTGCTCTTGTTTTAGCTACTCCAACAGCTATTGTTGCAGCTATTGGGAATTTAACTAGATATGGAGTATTAATTAAAGAAGGAGATGCTCTTGAACGTTTATCAAAAATTAAAAATATTCTTTTTGATAAAACTGGGACTTTGACTTATGGTAAACCTGAAGTTCTTGATCTTATTGAATATAAATCTGATGAAGCAATTGATGATAATATAAATAATCAATATGGATCTTATAAACCATCTAATGATAATATAGATAATAAATTTAAATCCAATGATTCAAATAATGGAAATATGGATAATAACTCTCTAATAAAAATATTAGCTTCATTAGAAAATAAATCCGAACATCCTCTTGGAAAATCTATTGTTAATTATTATAAGAATTTAAATAGGGATAATAATGATTCAAAGGGCTCTGTTAATAATGGTACAACCTTTTTGAATGTAGATAATTTTGAAATGATCATTGGAAAAGGTGTTAAAGGATTGGTTAATGGTGAAGAAGTTTTAGCTGGAAATGAAGAACTTTTAATTTCTAAATCAGATGTTGAAATTGATCAATTATGGGTAAAAAATAATCTTCTATCATTTATTGATAGTGGAGCTACTATTATTTATATTGTTATTAGTAATAGTTTTAGAGGAGCTTTAGTTTTAGGAGATTCTTTAAGGGAAGATGCAAAAGAAACTATTAATAATATTAAAAAACTTGATCTGGATCCTGTTCTTTTAACTGGAGATACTGAAAAACCAGCTAAACATATGGCAGATCAAGTAGGAATTGATCAATTGTATTATAATTGTCTTCCTGAAACAAAAATGAAAGTCATCGATGGTTATCAAGATATAAAAAATGAACTTGTGGCTATGGTTGGAGATGGTGTAAATGACGCACCTTCACTTAAAAAAGCCCATGTTGGAATAGCTATGGGGGGAATTGGCAGTGATATCGCAGTTGATGCAGCTGATATAGCACTTGTTGGAGATGACATTAAGTCAATACCTCATCTTTTAGGAATTTCAAAAAAAGTAATGCAAACAATTAATATTAATATAATAATATCTCTTGGCTTAAATTTTATAGCTATAATCTTAGCAATGTTAGGTATTTTAGATCCTATTACTGGTGCACTAGTTCATAATGTTGGTTCTGTATTGGTTGTTATATATTCCTCACTTCTATTAAAATGGAAATCTGGTGGAATATCATAGAATCATAGGATGTCATAGGTTATTCGGGGATATATGTATAATATTCATAGGATATATTCTATAGGATGTATGGATATATTTTATAGGATGTATAAATATCATAATATTATAGTATATTTTAATATATTATAATAGATTATATTATCTTACATTATCTTATAGTATATTATGGTATATTATAGTATATTATAGTATATTATCGTATTTGGACATCAACAACGATATGCCACTCTTTTGGGCTACTTGATTTCACTTTACGAGTATTTAAAATCTTAAAACTTTTATTTTGCTTTTTAGCTATTTTTTCTATTCTTTTAATAGCTGATTCATACCCATCAGAAAATTCGTAATAATGAATAATCCCTTTATTATTAACAAGTGACATAGCTAACTCTAAAAAGTCTTTTGCAGTTCCTGGTAAGTTCATTATAATTCTATCAAATCTTATATTTTCTTTTATAAATTTTTCTTCAGCTATTTTGTTTATATCTCCTAAAATAGGGCGTATTTTTCCTTTGAGCTTATTAATTTCTATATTATTTTTCATGTATTTTATAGCTTCTTTATTAATATCGGTTGCATAAATATCTACTTCATGTTCCTTTGCTATTAGAATTGGAAATGGTCCAATTCCTGCAAACATATCTAAAATAATTTCTCCATCTTTCACTTGTTTAGCTAATCTTTTTCTTTCGGTAGCTAATCTGGGTGAAAAATAAACTTTTTTAACATCTAATTTAAGCCTAGCTCCATGTTCTTTATGTATTGTTTCGTAACTATCTTCTCCAGCTATAAGTTCTAATTTTCGTGTTCTTGTTACTCCTTCAACTGCACTTTTTTTCATAAAAACAGATTTTCGTCCTGTAAATGCAAGTGCTGCATTTCCAATGACATTCTTCTGATCTTCTAAATCTTCAGGTATTTCAAGAATAACAGTATCTCCTATTATATCAAAGGAAGTTTTTAAATCTTCAATTTCTTTTTCTGTTAGCTTTCCTTTAAGATGTTCAGTAAGACTTCTAGGTTTCTTTTTGACTTCTTTTAAATCTTTATCAACTATCTCAAAATGGATTTTTTCTTTTGTATTTTTTTTTAATTCTTTTTCAATATTTCCTTTAAGTTTAACATTGACTATTTCTTTATTTATTGGAATATAACCAAAATTATTCTCAGTAAGAATCTTGTAGTTTCTTGATATGATTTCTGTTTCCATTAGTATTTCACGAACTTCTTCTATATGTTTTAATGGAACTTTAATTGTTAACATAATATCACTTATTTAAATAAAGAGGGGTTAAATTATTTTAATAGTATTGCTAATTGTTTTAATATTTTATATTATATCTTTGCATATTTAATTGGCTATTTTATTTTGAAAATCTTGTATATAATTTATTATTTTTATTTTATTTAATTTTAATTTATAAAGAATAAAAAATAGATTTTATTTTGTTTTTAAATAATTTATTAGATATTTTTTATTTATTTTTATATATTTAAAAATCATGTTTTGAAAAATAATAAATTTTAAAAAATAATAAATAATATGTAGTTTAGAATGATAAATATTATTTAGTTTAGAAATTAACATATAATTAGTTTAATCTTTAAAATCCAATATATAAAATATAAAAACATTTGATAGAGAATTTAGAAAAACAAATGAGAGATAAATATAATGAAACTAAATGAATATCAGTTGAAACTAATAAATAAACAATTAATGAGACTAAAAAAAGCTAACTACAAAAAAGATTTTTATAGAGATAAGTTTAAATATAGTAGATTAATTAAAACTCAGGAAGACTTTGAAAAATTACCTTTCACTGATAAAAATGATTTGAGGGAAGCTTATCCTCTTGGATTACAAACAGTTCCTGATGAAGAAGTTGTTAGGATTCATTCATCATCTGGAACAACTGGAACTCCTGTAATAATTCCTTATACTGCTCAAGATGTTGAAGATTGGACTATTATGTTTAAAAGATGTTATGAGATGGCTGGAGTTACTGATAAAGATATAATACATATTACTCCAGGTTATGGTTTATGGACTGCAGGTATTGGATTTCAAAGTGGTGCTGAAAGATTAGGGGCAATGAGTATACCTATGGGTCCAGGAAACACAGGTAAACAACTAAAAATGATGATAGATTTAAAATCCACTGTTCTTTGTGCAACTTCTTCTTATGCACTTCTTTTAGCTGAAGAAATATCTAAAAGAGATATTAATGATCAAATCCATCTTAAAAAAGGGATCATTGGTTCTGAAAGATGGGGAGAAAAAATGCGTAAGCGCATAGCTAATGAATTAGGAGTTGAACTTTATGATATTTATGGTTTAACTGAAATATATGGCCCTGGAATTGGAATTAGCTGTGAATACGAATCAGGAATGCACCTATGGGATGATTATCTCTATTTTGAAATCATTGATCCGAAAACAGGGGAAGTTCTCCCAGATGGAGAAGTGGGTGAGTTAGTAATAACTACTTTAAAAAAAGAAGGAGCTCCTCTTATAAGATACCGTACTCATGATTTAACTCGCATTATTCCTGGTGTTTGTGAGTGTGGTAGTAAATATCCAAGAATAGATATTTTAATTGGAAGAACTGATGATATGGTTAAAGTAAAAGGAGTAAATATTTTTCCTAGTCAAATTGACAATGTTTTAGCTAAAATTGATGGTGCTTCTAGTGAATATCAATTTATGATTGACCATTTAAATGAAAGAGATATCTGTACATTGTTTGTTGAGGTTAAAACTGATTTTAACAAATATGAATTAGAAAGAGAAATTCAAGAACAATTTAAAAATGATATAGGGATTAAAATTCAGGTCAAGCCAGTAAATATTGGAGATCTCCCTCGAAATGAGAAAAAATCAACTAGAATATTTGATAATAGATATTGATTTTTTAGATTTTTATGCTAATTTATCTGCAATATTTTTAAATTTATATAATTTTTACTAATAATTGTATAAATAGTTATATAAATAGTTATATAATTATAGGAGATTATTTATGATTGTAAACACAATATCTAAAAACTTAAATCTTTTTGATTGGCAAGTTGAAGAAGTTATAAATCTTATTAATAAAGGATATTCTATACCTTACATTGTTAGATACAAAAAGAAAGAAACAGGATCTCTTGATGATGAAACAGTGAGAAAACTTATTGAAAATTATAAACGTCTTAAAACTCTTGAAAAAGTAAAAAAAGAATTAATCAAAAGTATAAAAGAACAGAACAAGTTTTCAGATGAATTGGATAAAAAAATTTCCAATGCTAAAAATTTAAGAAATTTGAATGATATCAATAGACTTTTTTCTCCTAAAGATAGGACAAAAGGTGCAATAGCTAAAGAAAATGGGCTTGAAGATTTAGCTATGATTATTTTAGAACAGAAAATAGAAGCTCCTATCTTTGAGGTTGTTAAAGAATACTTGTCTAAAAACAATAATAATCCAAACAAATTAACTGTTGAAAAAGCTATTTTAGGCTCTATTGATATTATAACTGAAGTTATAGCTGATAATCCAGAATTTAGGCCATTGATTAGAAAAATCTCTTATGAAGATGGGGAGATTATAGTTAAAGCAACTGATAAAAATGCAGAGTCTCCTTATGAAATGTACTATGAACATAATGAAAAACTAATCGATATGGCTAATCATCGGATATTAGCTATTAATAGGGGAGAAGAAGAAGGTTTTCTAAAAGTCAAAATTAAAACCCCTGAAAATGAGATAATAAGTTATCTAAATAGGCATATATTAATCGATAAATCTAAAGATTATAGTGAAATTTATAATAAATTCACAAAAGATTTATTAAAAGAAGCTATTTTAAGTTCATATCGAGATTTAATAGCTCCTTCAATTGAAAAAGATATTAGGAATTGTTTAACTAAAAAAGCAATAAATAGCTCTATAAATACTTTCTCAAAAAATTTAGAGAATCTATTAATGAGAGGACCTATTAGAGATAAAATAGTTTTAGGATGGAATCCTTCTACATATTCTAGTTCTAAACTAGCTATCGTTGATGAAACTGGAGATGTATTAGCTACTGATCAAATTAATTTAATAGGGTCTCAAAATCATCTTGATGAAGCTAAAAATAAAGTTTTAAATTTAATAAATAAATATAATATAGATATTATAGCTTTAGGAAGTATTTATGATTCTAAAAAATTTGAAAACATAATATCGGATATTATAAAAAATACTGATGTTAAATATGCTATTGTGAATCAAGCAGGTGCCTCTGATTATTCTAAAAGCATTTTTGGACTAATGGAATTACCTGATTTTGAAAATCAATATAGGGTAGCTATTTCAATAGCTAGACGATTACAAGATCCTTTGTCAGAATTTGTTAAAGTTGATCCTAAATCTATTGGTATTGGTCAATATCAACATGATATTGATGAAAAATATTTAACTGAATCTTTAAAAAATGTTATTGAAAAAGTTGTTAATGATGTTGGTGTTGATGTAAATTCTGCATCTATATCTCTTTTGGTTTATGTTTCTGGTTTAGATTCAGCTATTGCTAATAATGTTATAAAATATAGGGAAGAAAATGGTGTTTTCACTAGTCGAAATGAGCTTTTAAAAGTTGAAGGAATTGATGATAATATTTTTGATCAATGTGCAGGTTTTTTAAAGGTTTTTTCATCGGATAATTTGTTAGATGTTACAAGAATTCATCCTAAATATTATGGGGCTACATTTAAAATATTAAAAGAATTAGGATGTAAAGTAGATGATATTTTTTCAGGAAATCTTTCATTTGATAATTTAAACCTTAAAAAATTAGCTAAACAGTTTGATATTGATGAAGGAACCTTAATGTATATTATTATTCAACTTAAATATCCTTTAAGAGATCCAAGAGACCAAAGATCACAGACTATATTAAGATCACATACTTTATCAATGGAAAAACTTAAAAAGGGCATGATTTTAGATGGTTCAGTAAGGAATGTGGTTGATTTTGGAGCTTTTGTTGATATTGGTGTTTATAATGATGGTTTAATTCATATTTCAAATATGGGGAATGGTAAATTTGTTAATCATCCAACTGACATTTTAAATGTTGGAGATATTCTGAAAGTTCAAATTATTGAGTTAGATATTGAAAGAAATAGGATTCAATTGACTATTGTGGATGATTGATTTTTAACTTTCTCTATTTTTTATTATTTAAATTTATAAACTATTGTTTTTATATAATAGACATAATAATACCACTTATACATATTAATATTATTATAATATAAACGATTTTTCCAATAATTTCGTTAAATTTATTAGTTTCATTAACTTCATTATTTTTCTTTTTTTTATCTTTTTCCATTTATATTTCCTTCATTTATATTTTTAAATATTTTATAATCTTTATAATCTTTATAATCTTTTTATTTCATTGAAATTCATAAAAAATCATAAATTTATTATTTAAATTTAATCATTTGCATCCAATTATTTGAATTTAATTATTTGAATTTAATTCAAGTGTAAAAAGCGAATACTTACTTTTTTTATTTTATTTATATTACTCTTTATATTTATAGATATATGTTTAATATGGAATATTTTGGAAATAGATAATTTTCATAGAAATAGAATTAATTATAAAATAATTCATAATTTAGTAGAATTATTTTAGTATTTATAAAAACCTCAAGAGTTTTAATTTTAATATTTATTAATAATTATTAATATTAATAATATTAATATTAATAATATTTCAATATAAATAATCTTATTAAATATTAAATCTAAATACTAACTTTAAATAATTAATAAAATGAATATAAATTTATTATTAATAATATAATATTTAAAATACATAATAAATACATAATATCTAAAAAATAGCAAAAAACAGCTTATTATTAATAATAACATTTAAAATATATAATTTTGATATCTAATATCTAATATCTAATATCTAATATCTAATATCTAATATCTAATATCTAATATCTAATATCTAATATCTAATATCTAATATCTAATATCTAATATCTAATATCTATTTATCTAATATTTAATATTTAGTATTTAATTTCTATTTATTTATCTATTCTGATATCTATTTAGGTCTTATATCTATTTAGAATATCTTAAATTGTAGGAGATTATAATTTAATGATTACTAGAACTTTATCAAACGAATTAAATATCAAAGAATGGCAAACTGAAGCTACTATAAAACTTATAGATGAAGGAAATACAATACCCTTTATAGCTAGATATCGTAAAGAAGCTACTGGTTCTCTTGATGATGAAATACTAAGAAAATTTGGAGAAAGATTAGCATACTTAAGAAATCTTCAGGAAAAAAAAGAAAAGGTTCTTAAATCAATAGAAGAGCAAGGAAAACTAACTACTGATTTAAAAGAATCTATAAAAAAAGCAGATACTTTAGTCGAAGTAGAAGATATTTATCGCCCATTTAAGCCTAAAAAAAGAACTAGGGCTACAATAGCTAAAGAAAAAGGTCTTGAAAGTTTAGCTAATATAATTTTAGAGCAAAAAACAGAAGTTTCAATTCATGAAATAGCTAAAAAGTATTTATCAGAAGAAAAAGAAGTTTTTACAATTGAAGAAGCTATTCAAGGAGCAAAAGATATAATAGCTGAGATTATTTCTGATAATGCTGATTTTAGAAAGTCTATTAGAGAAGTTACATTTAAAACTGGTGATTTATCAATTGAAGCTAAAGATAAAGAAAAATCTTCTGAATATGAAATGTACTATGAATATAATGAAAAAATAAATAATATAGCTATTCATAGGATTTTAGCTATTAATCGTGGAGAAAAAGAAAAACTATTAAAAATTAAAATCAATGCTCCAGTTGATGATATTATAGAATACTTAAATAGACGCATGCTCATTGATCATTCTAATGATAATTTTGAAAAAATAAAACCAGAGTATAATGAATATACTAAAGAATTAATTGAAGAAACTGTACTTGATTCATATAAAAGACTTATAGCACCATCAATTGAAAGGGAAATTAGAACTTCTTTAACAGAAACAGCTGAAGAAAAATCCATCTTAGTATTTTCAAAAAACCTTGAACAGTTACTTATGCAAGGACCAATTCAAAATAAGGTTGTATTAGGATGGGATCCAGCATTCAGAACAGGATGTAAGTTATCTGTAGTAGATGGATTTGGGAAAGTATTAACTACTGATATAATATATCCAACTGAACCTCAAAATAAAGTTGTTGAGTCTAAAAAGAGAGTTTTAGAGCTTATTCGTGAATATAATATTGATATCATAGCTTTAGGAAATGGAACAGCATCAAGAGAATCTGAAGAAATAATTATAGACATAATAAAAGGAACCGATGTTCAATATGTAATTGTAAATGAAGCAGGAGCATCAGTTTATTCAGCAAGCAAATTAGCTACAGAAGAATTTCCAGATTTTAATGTTGGGGAGCGTAGTGCAGTTTCAATAGCAAGACGTTTACAAGATCCCCTTGCAGAGCTAGTAAAAATCGATCCTAAATCTATTGGAGTAGGACAATATCAACATGATATGAATCAGAAAAAATTGGGAGAATCATTAAAAAGTGTAGTAGAAAAAGCAGTTAATAATGTAGGAGTAGATTTAAATACTGCATCAATTGCTCTTCTTCAATATGTTTCAGGAATAAGCTCTACTATAGCTAAAAATATAATTAAGTATCGTGAAGAGGAAGGAGCTTTTAAAAGTAGAAAAAAACTCCTTAAAGTATCTAAACTAGGTCCAAAAGCATTTGAACAATCTGCAGGATTTTTAAAGGTCTATGGATCAAAAAATCTACTTGATATTACAACAGTTCACCCAGAATCATATAAAGCCACTGAAAAGCTAATTAAGAATTTAGGATACAATTTAAATGACTTTAAAGCTACTCATGAAGACCTTAAAAAGATTCATTTTGAAAAATTAAATAATCTAACTAGTAATGATTTTAAGGATTTAGCTAATGAATTAGATATCGGTGAAGTAACCCTTATTGATATAATAAATGAACTTAAAAAACCAGGAAGAGATCCAAGAGACAACATGCCTCAACCTATACTTAGAAAAGATGCTCTTGAAATAGAAGACCTTGAAGAAGGAATGGCTCTTGAGGGAACAGTAAGAAATGTGGTGGATTTTGGTGCTTTTGTAGATATTGGAGTTCATCAAGATGGTTTAGTACATATCTCACAATTAGTTGAAAATAAATTTGTTAATCATCCCCTCGATATTGTAAGTGTTGGAGATATAGTTGAAGTAAAAGTAACAGATGTTGATGTTGAAAGAAGAAGAATTCAGCTAAGTATGATAATTTAAAATGAATTTTAGTTAATAATAACTTTTAGCAACTGATTATGGAATGATTAAAGACAAAATATTCAAGATTTAGGAGAACTTTTTATGCTATACTTTGTAGGATTAGGATTATTCGATGAAAAAGATATTTCACTTAAAGGATTAAAAGCTTTAAAATCAGTAGAAATAGTTTATGCAGAGTTTTTTACATCTCATCTTTTTGGATCCAGTTTTAAAGCTATTGAAGAACTTATAGGAAAAGAAATAAAAGTATTAAATCGTCATGAAGTAGAAGAAGAAAATGTTTTTATGAAAGAAGCTATTAAAGGTCGAGATGTAGCTTTAATAACAGGTGGAGATCCTCTAATAGCTACCACCCATACAGATTTTTTAGTAGAAGCTAAAAAAAAGGGAATTGAAACAGAAGTAATTCATGGATCATCTATTTTATCATCAGCTCCTGGAATTTCTGGGCTGCAGGCTTATAAATTTGGAAAAGTTACAACAATCCCATTCCCAGATGAAAACTTTTTCCCACAATCTCCTTATATGGCAATAGCTAATAATTTACTAAATGATGCTCACACTCTTGTTTTACTTGATATTCAAGCACATAAAAATAGATATATGACTGTAAATCAAGGACTTGAATATTTAATGAAAGTTAAAGATGATTTAATTTCCAATGGTAAAGATAATGAAGCTATTATTGATGAAAATACCTTAGCTATAGGAATAGCTAGAGTAGGCTCAAAAGATGTTGTTGTTAGAGCAGATAAAATTGGTGAATTGATTGATTTTGATTTTGGAGGACCATTGCATTGTATAGCTATTCCATCTAAACTGCATATAGTTGAAGCAGAGTATTTGGTAGAAGTTTGTGGGGCTCCTCGTGAGATTTTAGATGAAATTTAGTTTTAAGATGTGTTTTATTATATAAGATTACATATTCACAAATTCTATATCACTTAATAATATTTATAAATAAATTCTATATTTTTGTCATATCATAATTTTGAAATTCAAAAAATTAGTATATCCAATTGAGATGAGTATTATAATAACTATTTTTAAGCATATTTGAGGATGACTCATAATTACAAATTCAATGAACAAAAGTCTAAATTTAGAAATATTTTTGAACAAAATATTATATAATAAAATTTTTTAAAAATTATTCATTTTAGTATATATACTAATTGAACAAAAATAATTGTGAGTCGACCTCTATTTATATAAAAAAATGCGATTTGCTCAAAATCATATAGAAAAAAATATAAGCTAAACAAAATAGACGAAAATATATGATAAAAGGGTGATATGATGGGCAATGAAACAACCAGTATTTTTTGTTCTAAATGTGGGATAAAAATTAAAAATAGAGAAAATAAATTCTGTTCCTATTGTGGAAATGAATTGAATATTTCAAAAGAAAAAGTAGCTGAAGAAAAGAACATCAATGATGATAAAGATATGCATCAAAACAATGTTGTAGTTAGATATGACAAAAATCCTTCTGTAGCAGCAATTTTGACATTCTTTCTTTTTTGTTTGGGGCAATTTTATAATGGACAAATACTGAAAGGTATAACATTTGTGGTAATATTAATCATTTTAATATATATCAACATAATTTTAGCTCTGTTATTCCTTATTTATGCAACATATGATGCATATAAAAATGCAAAATACATAAAAGAGAATCATGGAAATTATTTTTATAATGAGGGGATATAATGGGAATTAAAGAACTAAGGGAAAAATTCCATGATCAAGATAAAAATTTTAGTTCACATTTCCATAGTACTGATCAAAATGGGGTTAAGAAACCTTCATGGGGAAAAATTATTATTGCATGGCTTATAACGATTATAGCTATGTCAATTATTGTTGGTTCTATTTCTAGTGCAATATTTTATGAACCAGAAACAAATTTATATTTGAATTCAGTTGATGCTACTATTGGTGCTAATGAAACAGATTATGTAATTAGTGGAAATACTGACATAAATTCGACAGTGCACTTGTCTTCTAATGAACTTAATTTAAATAATGTTTCTGTTGATGTAGATCCTAATGGTAATTTTAAATATAAGATTAATATACCTCAAAATGTTACAGAGGTTAATATTGCTGTAAGTTCTATAGTCACTGGAAAATTAGAAAATAGTACTAATGTCTATATAGACAGACCAACTACTTACTTATCTTTAGATAATATAAATTTCACGGATAATGATACTTATTTGACAGTTTCTGGTAAAACTGATCCTAATGCTAATATAACTATTTTATCATCTGATTTAAACATTGAAAATATAAGATTAATTGCAGATAATAATGGATTATTTAAATATCAATTGTCTATTCCAAATGATAAAAATGATTTTGAAATAAAAGCAGAATCTCAAGTTCTTGGTAAAAAGATAGGTATTGATTCATTATCAATTGTTAGAATATTAACCCCGGAACCAGAACCAACAGTTGAAACAAACACTTCAACTTATGCATCAGATAATTCAGATACATCAGCTGGAGGAGAAGTAATAATAACAAAATATGGGGAAAAATATCACAACCAGGTACATGGTAATATGAAACATATTGAGTATGTATCATTATCATATGCTAAACAACATTATGACCCATGTAAAATATGTTATTAATGCCCTATTTAATATTCATATAGTGAAATATAATAATTTAGAAGCATGAATAATCAAATTTATTATTATTTTGAATAAACTTTATTAAGTATTAAATGTAGACTTTAAAGTGATTTTTATGGATAAAGATATAATTAATAAAATCATTGAATTTAGAGATGAAAGAAACTGGAAACAATTTCACACTCCTGAAAATTTGGTTAAATCTATATCTATTGAATCAGCTGAATTACTCGAGTGTTTTCAATGGAATAATGATTTTAATAAAAAAGAAGTTACTGAAGAACTTGCAGATATATTAATCTATTGTATTTATCTCGCTGATGTATTAGATATTAATATTGATGATATTATTAATTATAAAATTGATTTAAATAATGAAAAATATCCTCTTGATAACTCTAAAGGAAATTCTAAAAAATATAATAAATTATAATAAGGTTTGTATTATGATTATCTATGACTCAACTAAAGAAGGATTCATGAAAGATGTTGAATCTGGAGAAATTGCAGATAGAATTTCAGACAGATGTCAAACACGTTTTGGAAAGCCAAGTCCGTCTGAATATAGGTCTTGGGAAAATTCAATGGAATATATGTATAAAGTATTGAATTATAATAACCTTCCAAATAATACTGGAGTAGCAATTGAATATAACATTCCTTTAACTTCTAAAAGAATAGATTTTATTTTAAGTGGTTGTAGTAGTAATCATAAAGCTGCTGTCATAATAGAATTAAAGCAATGGGAAAAAATTGAAAAAGTATCTGAAAAAGATGGCATCGTAAAAACTTATCTTGGAAGAGGAGTAAGAGAAACTACTCACCCATCTTACCAAGCATTGTCATATAAACATTTGATAGAAGACTTTATTGAATCAGTAGAAACAGAAAATATTGGTTTATATCCATGTGCATTTTTACATAATTATAAACTCACTCCTAATGATCCAATTAATGATACTGATGTGTATGGAGAATATGTTAAATATGCTCCAATATTTGGAAAAACAGATGTAGAAAAATTAAGATCATTTATTAGTCAATATATAAAATATGGAGATAATAGAGATATAATTTATCATATTCAAAATGGTAAAATTCGGCCTTCAAAGAGACTACAAGATACTTTATTAAATATGTTAAAAGGAAATAAAGAATTTATGATGATTGATGAACAAAAAATTGTTTATGAATCTGCTAAAAATATGGCTTTATCATCTCTAAAAGACAATAATAAAAAAGTTTTAGTTGTAAAAGGAGGTCCAGGAACTGGAAAATCTGTAGTAGCTATTAATCTATTAGTTGAGTTTATTAATAATAAAATGGTTTCCCAATACGTTACAAAAAATTCAGCTCCTCGAGATGTTTTCTTTAAAAAACTTAAAGGAGAATATACTCAAGAATATGTTAAAAATTTATTTAAATCATCTGGAACCTATATGAATTCTGAAAAAGATACTTTTGATTCTTTAGTTGTAGATGAAGCCCATAGATTAAATGAAAAAAGTGGATTCTATGGAAATCAAGGCGAACATCAAATTAAAGAGATAATAAACGCTTCTAAATGTTCAATTTTCTTTATTGATGAATATCAAAGAGTAACAATGAAAGACGTTGGTGATATTCAAACAATAAAACATTTTGCAAAAGAATTTAATGCAGAATATAAAGAAATGAAACTAGAATCACAATTCAGATGTAATGGATCAGATGGTTATCTTTCTTGGTTAAATAATGTATTGGAAATCGAAAAAACAGCTAATTTTGATTGGGAAGATAATTTTGATTATGAATTTAAAGTAGTAGATAGTCCTTTAGAATTAAAAGAGATAATATATAACAAAAACAAACGAAACAATAAATCAAGACTTCTTGCAGGATATTGTTGGAATTGGGATGGTAAAGGTAAAAATGATCCATATGTTCATGATATATCAATTCCGGAAAAAAACTTTGAAATGAGTTGGAATTTGAATAATGAGTTGTGGGCAATAGGGGAAACATCTATTGATCAAGTAGGATGCATTCATACATCTCAAGGTCTTGAATTTGATTATGTTGGAGTAATCATAGGAGAAGATATGAGATATGAAGATGGGGAAATAATAACTGATTTTTTTAAAAGAGCTAGAACAGATCAATCGTTAAAAGGGATCAAGACATTATATAAAAAAGAACCAGAAAAAGCTGTTAAAATAGCTGATGAAATTATAAAAAATACTTATAGGACTTTAATGACACGAGGAATGAAAGGTTGTTATATTTATTGTGTTGATGAAAATTTGCAAGATTATTTTAAGGGTAAACTAGCTTAAAACTAATAATTAGATAATAATTAATTATATAGTTTTCATGATTTTTAATAGTATTTTATTTAATATAAAATTTGTTAAATAATTAAATACTACTTAAAATTTATGATTATCAATTTAGATATAGGTTATTTTTAAATTTTTTATGCATTAAATTTTTTTTAGATTATTATGAACTGATAACTTTAAAATAAATACCTATTTAAGGAAATACCGAAATAACTAAATAAGGATAATTTCATAATATAACTATATAATAATCATATTAAACAGGTGTTTATAAATGTCTAAGAAAAAAACTAGCTTTACATTAAACATAGATTTATTAAAAGATTTAAAGATGAAAGCTGTTGAACTCGGAACTAGTCAAACTAAGTTGTTAGAAAAATTCATTAAACAAGGCTTAAAGGATAATAATGGAGATAATAGCTTAATTAAAGATGATGCTGGAATTATATTAATAGAAAGTATAAACCCTAATTTATTAAAAAAAATTAGTAAAATAGCTAAAAATGAAAAAATAAGTGAAGAAGAAGCTATAAATGAAATAATAGAAAAAGGAATTAATGCTAAGACAAAAAATAAAATACCTGAACATTTGATACTTAATAAAGATACTTATAATCCAGATCCTGAAAAAAGTAGAAAAATGATTGGTATAATTAAAACAGAAAAACCATTTGACACATCTAAAGCAATAAGAGAAATAAGAAATATGGAGTATTGATTATGATTTTTTTAGATGCTAACTTCTTAATTAATTTATATGTTGAAACAAATAATGAGCATGAAAGAGCTAATGAAATATATAATTTAATTGAGAATGAAGAAAAGATAATATCTAATCTTGTAATAATGGAAGTTATAACTGTTATGAACATTAAATTAAAGCTAGACCTAGATTTAATATCAGAAGTTTATGAAGAATTGAATATTGCTTATAAAGTTTTAAATGATACTAATTTTTATAATAAAGGATTTGATATACTTAAAAGGGAATTTAATAGAAATAAAGAAAAAATATCTTTATTTGACTGTGTATATGTGGCATTAATGAAAGATTTAGGTATTGAAAAGATAGCTACTTTTGATGATCATTTTGATAATATTGAGGGCATTGTTAAAATTTGTTGAGCTTATTTTTCTAATTATTATTAATGATTATCCTTATTTTCAATTTATTTATACTTTTAAAAGATTTTATAGGTTTTAAAAAGAGAATTTCATTTTTTAATCATGTTTATATTTGTTTTTACTCTATAATTTAAAAATATTTAATAATTATTTTATAATTTAAAATAGATGAATTCATGTTACTATTTTTTATCGTATATGTTTTTTAGACATATATTACTTTTCATATGCTTGGTATTTCTTTATATTAGTAAAAATTTAAATTATATGTTAATGATTTTTATGATAAACTTAGTTATAAAAGTTATATCGGTATAAAGAAGCAATTATATATGAAGATTGGTTTGATTTAATAGATTGATTATATTTAAATCATTAATAAAAACCAATTAAACAAAAAAAAACATTTGGGATAACATGGAATCTAAACAACTTTTAAAGAATTATTTTGGTTATGATTCATTCATTTCAGGTCAGGAAGATTTGATTAATTATATTTTATCAGGTAAAGATGTTTTAGGGATAATGCCAACTGGTTCTGGAAAATCTATTTGTTATCAATTGCCTGGGCTAATTTTTGATGGGCTTACTATTGTTGTATCTCCACTTATTTCTTTAATGAAAGATCAGGTGAATATTCTTAAGGCAAGTGGTATTGATGCTGCTTATATTAATTCTTCTTTATCTCCTAGTGAATATTATTCTGTAATAAATGATATCAATAGTGGAAAATATAAAATTATTTATATTGCTCCAGAAAGATTGGAATCAGAGGATTTTTTAGAAATTGTTGAAAAAAATAAGATAAGTATGGTTGCGGTTGATGAAGCACATTGTGTTTCTCAGTGGGGGCATGATTTTAGACCTTCTTATCTTAAAATCCGTGATTTTATATCTAAACTTGAAGGAACCCCTGTTATATCTGCTTTTACAGCAACTGCTACTGAAAATGTTAAAAAGGATATTGTTAAAAAAATTGGTCTTAAAGAAGCTGAAATTGTTAATACTGGTTATGATAGGGAAAACTTGTATTTTGAAGTTCGAAAACCTAAGAAAAAATTTCAAGAACTTCTTAAGATATTAGTGTCTGAAGAGGGCAGTTCTGGTATAATTTATTGTAATACTCGAAAAGCAGTAGAAGAAGTATATAGTAAATTGATTGACGATGGATATAATGTAACTCGTTATCATGCAGGTTTAGCTAAAAATGAACGTAATATTAATCAAGAAAAGTTTATTTTAGATGAAATGCCTATTATTGTAGCTACTAATGCTTTTGGAATGGGAATAGATAAATCTAATGTAAATTTTGTTATCCATTATAATATGCCAAAAAATTTAGAAAATTATTATCAAGAAGCTGGTAGGGCAGGAAGGGATGGTTCACCAGCTAAATGTATTTTACTTTATTCTCCTCAAGATGTGATGATAAATAAATTTTTAATAGAGAAAACAGCTGAATATGATTATAAAAATGATGAATTAAAAAAGAAAGTGATAAATCAAAATTTTCAATTATTAAATAAAATTCAAGAATATTGTACAACAAGGGACTGTTATAGACAATATATACTAAATTATTTTGGTGAAAATACAAATGGTTATTGTGGGAATTGTTTTAATTGTACTGGAGATTTTGATGAATTAGATGTTGAAGAGGAAACATTTCACATAATCTCAGCTATAAACTATATCAATAATCTTAATAAAAGCTTTGGAAAAGGAATAATAACTAATATTTTAAAAGGAAGCAATACTAAAAAAATAAGAGATTTAGGGCTTGATAAAAGTCCTGCTTTTAATAAATTAAATCATAAGTCTAAAGAAGAAATTGCTTTAATCATTGATTTTTTAGTTAATAAAAAATATCTTAGGATTTCTGGTAATAGGTATCCTGTAATTAAATTAGGAAAGAATTATGAAGATATTATTAATGGTTTAGTATCTCTAAATATGAAAATTTCAAAGGATGAATTGAATACATTTAAAGAAAAAACAAACAATGGTAAAAATAATTCAAAAATTGTTCCTAATATTGATAAAACTAATATTGATAAAAATTTGAATAAGATAGATAATAATAATATAAATAATGTTAAGATAAATAATGATAAGATAGATAAGAATAAAATAGATAAAAGTAAGACTGATAAAAATAAAATAGATAAATCTTCTCAGGGTAATCAAAATAATGATATTTTGTTTGAAAAGCTAAGAAAACTTAGATTAAAACTTGCAAGAGATAAAAATATTCCTCCTTTTATGATTTTTCATGATTCTACTTTAAAAAATATGTGTAATGAATTGCCTATTTCTAAAAGTGAATTCTTAGAGATTTCTGGTGTAGGTAAAAATAAGTTAAAAAACTATGGAGATTTATTTATTAATGTGATAAAAGAGTATATTGATAAATCCACCGGATCTCAAGAAAATACTTATAAATCTGGAATAAAGAAAGAATATAGCTTTAAAAAAATTAACTCAATTAATTCAGATAATTATGGACCTGAAAATCTATATAACAATATTAATGTAGAATATATAGATAATGAAGTAAAAAATAAATTAGAAGAATCAAAACCTCAGGATGACACTTTTTCTCCTATAGAATTTAATAATAAAGGAAAAATCACATTTAATAATAATTCTAATAAAGCTTTTAATAATATTATTGATAGTGATATTGGTACTGATAATATTAATGATGTTAATAGGGATATTGATAATAATATTGATTTTAATAGGGGTATTAATAATATTAATAATATTATTGATAGTAATGAGAGTATTGATAATATTATTACTAGTACTGATAATATTGGTGATGAAAAAGATAATTCAATTATTAGTGATTCAATTGATAATGGTTTGATGGAAAAAATTAAAAATTTTGTTTTGGAAAATGAAAGTAAAAATATTGAAAATCCTTTTAATTTAAGTTATGAAGATCTATTAGAAAAGAAAGTAGATTTGTTAAGTTTACTAAAAGATGGTGATAGATATTTACTCGCAATTAACCATCAGATTAAAGAAGAAGACATTAGAATAATGAAAATTTTTAATAATTTACCTAAGAAAGAAAAAGAGAAACATGGAAAGAATAAAGATACAATAAACGTATTTAAAGAATTTAATCTTAATGTGGAAGTTAAAGTAATAAAAGAAATGCAAAAATATGTCAATTTTTGTCATGGATTATGTCAAAAGAGAAATAAATTTAATTGACCAAACAATTAATATAAAATTAGGATTGTTTAAATTCAGAAAACAAATATTAATATTTATTAAGCAATTAGATTTAAACAATTACTATATAGATTTTTTAATTTACCTATTCAGCTATCCATCTGTTTACTATTCAGCTATTTAGCTATTCATCTGTTATTATTCAGTTATTTGCCTATTTAGCTATTATTATTTTTATTGTAAAGTTGAAATTAATATAAAAGATAAATTTATTTATTAAAATAACAAACAATTAATAAAACAATAAGTTAAAAATATAAATTATAATATTTAATTTAAAAAATAGATGAATTGATGATACTGTTTTTTTATTGTATATGTTTTATTTTAATATCTTAGGTTGAGAAGATAGTTGTGGGTATCATACACATATATTAAAAACTAATACATCAATTCATTTTCTACCTATTAGAGAGTATTTAGGTAGGTAAATTATGACATATATTGAACTGTATATATATTCACATCGTTACTTTATTCTTTTTAATATATAAATCTTTCGAAATATTTTTTATAATTATTAAAAAATCAAAGATTTCTTAATTTTATAAAAATAAAAATTTTTATAATTATAGAAAACTATACTTATTTTTAAAGTATCTTAGCTAATATTTTTAGTATTTAAAAAAAATAATTATCTAAAATGAGTTTTATCTATAAATTTTATTATTAAAACCTTCTTTAAAAATAGATGGGTTGATGATTAATTATTATATGCATATGTGTTTTTAACAGTGTTTGTTTTTATATCCTAGGTTGAGAAGATAATTATGGGTAACAGACATTTGCATTAATTAAACATCAACTCATAGTTCTACCTATTAGAGAGTATTTAGGCAGCTGAATCATGACATATATTGAACTGTATATATGTTCACATCGTTACTTTATTCTTTTTAATATATAAATCTTTCGAAATTTTTCTAAAAAAGTATATGATTTATAGCTAATGACTTTTAACTGTTCATTATCTATAAATCCAAATTATATATTTTATAGTATTTTCTATTTTTAATTAAAAAAACTAGTAATAAGGGCTTTTATATCTCCGTTTGCATTATCTCCAGACCAACTTATAGCTACAGTACTATTTTTAATCTTGAAAAATGCTTTTGATGTTCCCTTATCACTAAATATTTCTACTTCATGTCCATTAATATCTAAAACAGTCATAATTGCTGAGTCTGAATCCATAAATTTGTTTAAATCATTAGTCCAATTTGTACTGTTGATGATGATACTCAAATCTTCAGATTTATAGCTATTTCCTGTATTTACTCCATCAATTATATTTCCACTTTGGATCGTTCCTTTTTCATATTTTGGAGGAATTTTAAATGTTATTCCAGATAAATTTTTGACTTCCCAATCACTACTATCACTAGTTTGATTATTATCAAAAATTCCAAGTGTAAATGCCCCTACTAAAGCTATTATAGCTATTATAACAACTATAATTATAGCTAAATATTTATTTTTCATTTAAACACCTTTATATTTATATTACTGTTATGTTTACATTTATATATTCATATTTACTATTATGCTTACATTTATTATTTATTTTTAAAATTTCGATATTAAAATTATTAATATAAGCTAATATTAAAGCTAATATTAATATATTTAGTATTTAGTATCAATATAATCTATTAAATTAATATAATTTAATAAATTACAATATTATTAAGTATATAATTGAATTAAACTAATATAATTGAGTATTTTCTTGTAAATAATCTTGATGATATTTATCTAGAATTCTAAGTGCAGATGCATTTTGTGGACTTGTAACTCCTCTTTCTTCAATGAGGTTTCTAAGAGCCTTATTTTTCATATGTTCTCTTACTTCACTTGTTACAAAGTCAAGAGTCTTCTTGTTACATTCAGTTATCTGTTTTTGATTCATTTCAGATAGTTTATAGACTTCTAAATCATAATTTTTAGTCGGAGTTGTTAATACATTTAAATAGCTATAATATTCATCTGATCCACTTAAGAATCCATCTATTCCCATATAGGAAAGCAGGGGTATGAATGAACATTCTGCAAATGTAAATATGAGGTAAGTGTTTGGTTTAAGGTTTTTTCTAAGTTCTACTATTAAGTTAACAAGGTCTCGGGGATGTAATAACAAGTCATCTCCATTAGCTATTATGAGTCCATTGTATCCAAGCTCTTCAAGTTTTTTTCCACATTCAATTCTTAAATCAACATATTTTGAGCCTTGAATAACAGCTATCCTAGAGTTGGGATTTTCATTTTTCTCATTTTTAGCTTTCTCGATAGTTCTTCTAACTCCCCATTCAGCTATTTCTCTTTCAATATTATATGCTGTTTGTTCATCATCAGCTAATATATTTTTGATCTCTTTTTCATCGAATATTGCTGGTGTTTGGATTTCTCCAAGTTTTCCAAGTCTTCCTGGTCCATCATGACTTTTTATTTCAAATTTTTCTACCATTTGTTATCCCTTTATAATCTCTTTATGAGAATATTTTTTATAATAAATTCTTGTTATAATGAATAATTCTTTTAATATAACAATTTATTGTTTAATAATTTTTAATATTAGTAATTTATGTATTATGTAATTTTAGGTATTATGTAATATGATATATAATAAAATTATAATTTTAGATTATAATATTATAATTTTAGATTTTATTAATAAAGAGATTTTATCAATGAAATATAAAAAATAAAAAAACTGTTGCCTTTTGGGTTACACTTTAGAAATTTTTAGTAACCTTTATATATAGAGTTTTTCTAATTATAATTAAGGATTTAAGAAATGTATTAAATACTTTTCAATGATTTTCCAAGGTGTGTTTTAAATGTCTGTTTTCAAACGTCTAAAGGCTCTATTTACAGGGTCAAACAATGATGTAGTTGAGAATAATTCTGAAGATAAGGTATTGGATCGGAAAAAATCAGGTGAACCATCTGATTTGAGACCTGAACAGACAAACTCAAATACAAAAGAAGAAAAAGAAGCTTTATCTTCTACAAATAAAAATTCTCAAGATGTTTCTAAAAAAGCTAATTATACTAAATCTACTGAAACTGAAAATATTAAAATTGAAGTAGTTGAGGTAGAAAATCCAACAATAACTTCTAAAAATAAATCTAAAAATAAACCTTCTGAAACTAAAGAAAAAATTGAAGAAAAGGTTGAAGGGGTCAAAGAAGATATTAAAGAAGTTGCTGATGAAGTTAAAAATAGTATTGAAGATACTATTGAGAAAGCTGATAAAGTTAAATCTGTAGATGAAAAAGCTGATGATTCTGAAGATGAAGATACTGAAGATCATTCAGATAATGATTCTAAGAATAAAGAAGAAAAGAGAGATACTATGACTCTATTAAATGAAGAAGAAAAATTAACATTAGGAAATGTTGATCCAGAATTTACTCAAATATTTAAAGATGCTGGAATTGACTCTGTAGAAATTTGTTTCCAATGTGGAACTTGTACTGGTGGATGTCCTTCTGGAAGAAGAACTCCATACAGAGTAAGACAATTAGTACGAAAATGTCTTATGGGATTAAAAGATGAAGTAATTTCTGATGATTCCTTATGGATGTGTAGTACTTGTTATACTTGCCAAGAAAGATGTCCTCGTGAAATCAAAATTGTAGAAATAGTCAAAATGGCAAGAAATGTTGCTGCACAAAACGGATTTATGGCTCCTGCACACAAGGCTACTGGTTCTTTTGTTATAAAAACTGGTCATGGTGTACCAATTAATGATGCAACCAAAGAACTTAGAAAAAGAGTTGGACTTGATGAATTACCACCAACTACTCACTCCCACCCAGAAGCTTTAGAAGAAGTACAAAAAATCTGTGAAATTACTGGATTCGATGACTTAATTGGATTCAACAAAGCTACTGGAGAGCTTGAATAAATTTTTTACTGGAGGAATAATAATGGAAATCGCATATTTCTTAGGTTGTATTATGAACAACCGTTATCCTGGTATTGAAAAAGCAACAAGAATTTTATTTGATAAACTTGATATAGAACTCAATGATATGGCTGGAGCTTCCTGTTGTCCTGCTCCTGGTGTATTTGGTTCTTTTGATAAAAAAACATGGGCTTCTATCGCTGCTCGTAATATTACTATTGCAGAAGATATGGGCTATGACATAATGACTGAATGTAATGGATGTTTCGGATCTTTATTTGAAACTAACCATATGCTAAAACATGATAATGAAATGAAAAATGAAATTAATGAAGTTTTAGCTGAAACTGGTAGGGAATATAAAGGTTCTATTGAAGTAAAACACCTTGCTCAAATTTTATACAATGATATTGGTGTTGACAAACTTTCTGAATTAGTAACCAACCCATTAGATTTAAATGTAGCTGTCCACTATGGATGCCACTTTTTAAGACCATCTGATGAGATTCAAATTGATAATGCAGAAAAACCAACTATTTTAGATGAATTAGTTGAATCTACTGGTGCTAAATCTGTACCTTACAAAGACAAAATGATGTGTTGTGGTGCAGGTGGAGGTCTTAGATCTAGAGATTTAGATGTAACTGCAAGCTTTACTAAAGAAAAACTTGATAATATGACTGCAGCAGGTGTAGATGCTATTGTAGATGTTTGTCCATTCTGTCACTTACAATTTGACGTAGGTCAAACTGAAGTAAACAAAATGTATAATACTGATTTTGGTATTCCTGTTTTCCATTTAGCTCAACTATTAGGATTAGCATTTGGATTAGGTGCTGATGAGTTAACTTTAGATTCTCATTTAATTGATTCTGCTCCAGCACTTGCAAAAATAGTTGCTAGTTCTGATAAAATTACTGGTGGAGAATAATTAATCAGTAATTTACTATTTTAGTGGTTTTTCCACTTTTTATTATTTTTTTTTTTAGTATTTTTTAGTATTTTTTTAGTATTTTTTTTTGTTTTTAATTTTGTTTTGTTTTTAATTATCATCTTATTTTTAGTTTTATAATCATACATTGTTTTGATTTATATGATTTTTTAATAATTATTTTATATTTTACCCATAATTTTTATTAATAATAGATTTATTTCACAAAAAATTATAAATCAACAACAAATCAATAATTTTTTATACTAGTTAAACCAATAGATATTAAATGAGTTATATATTGATTGATAGATTTTTAAAAGATTGAATGGTGATTATTAATGTTTATAGCGACATTGGGTGGAATATTTAAGTTTAAGGATATACCTGAGGAATATGGTCCTTATGTACAGTTTAAAGCTACAATTGAAAAAAGAGAAGTCAAAGATGATGATGAAATAGCTATATTGGATATTACTGGGACAGAAAGTCATCATGTTCTTTTTTTAGATTCTTATGATAATATTGAGCAGATTAAACATGAATTAGAAGATGCAGATGCGAAAGTTAATCATACTACTCTAAAGATAATAGAGGGACATTTAAGTTAATAAAAAGAATCAATTTTAATTTTTGATATTATTCTTTAAATTATTAATATTATTATTAATATTATTAATATTAATACTATTATTAATGCCATTATTAATACTATTAGTAATACTATTAATAATACTATTAGTAATACTAGTATTAATATGATTATTTAAATTATTATTTAGATTAAATATTATTAATTAAATATTATTATATAAATCAATTATATTATTATACAAATTATTTATATCATAAATTATTCATATTCAAATTAATTATATTACATTTAATATACTGTATTTAGCATTGGGATGATTTTTAGTGTTACCTATTGAACAAAATTGGTTAATTTTAGTCGAACTTCTTACTGACCTTAAAAAAAGAGGAATGGATATTCCTAGTTCTGTTAATAAAGATATAAGTCTTCTCAAGACGTCTATTAATTTCTATAAAAAAGACATGTCACATCCTGACATGATTAAAGAGTTTGATAAAGCTAATATTAAAATTACAGAGATTCAAGATAAACTTCTTGGATATGCTGAAGAAGTTAATGATGATTATTATAAGGATTGGATTGATAAATTAAGAAGAGCTAATCTAGGTGAAGAAATTTACAAACAGGCAGAGTCCTCTTCTAAATTTGTTGGAGGTGCTCCTCCAGGATTTTCCTCTGCAAAGATTCATCTTAAAAAACCAATATCTGAAGATCGTACTCAAGAAATAGCTGAATATTTTAATCTTATAATAGAATTTGAGGATGATATTACTATAGCTATTTATGGTGATTCTGAAAATATAAAAAAAGCATTAAAAGAGTTCGCTCCTTTTTTTAATGAATAACTTTATTTTATGATTATATAATTAATTTTCTATTATTTTTTCTTTATTTTTTTATTATTTTTTTATTATTTTTATTATTTTTATTTTTCTTTATTTTTTTTCTTTATTTTATTATTTTTTTATTATTTAATCATTTTTAGTTTATTATCTTTATTTTATTATTTTTTCATTATTTAATCATTTAATTTTATAATTATTTTTGTTTATTTTTTCTTATTTTCATAAAAATTATTATCTAAAAATTAGATATAAAAGTTTAATAATATTAAAACATAAATTAAATATGATTATTAAGGAATTTTTTTGAGGTGCTATTTTGAATATTCTAGCTATTAGTGATGTTCATGGTAATGAAAATAATAAGCTATATTCTTATTTAAATGATAATAAAATTGATTTATTGATTGTTTCTGGAGATATAACTAATTTTGGACCTGTAGATTTTGTAGAATACTTTATTAATAAACTATCTGAGTATGTAACTGAAATTTTTGCTATTCCTGGAAATTGTGATCCTGATGATGTAGAAAGAAATATAATTGATTCTAATGCTGTTTGTATTCATAATACTGTAATTGAATATGAAAATTTAGTTTTATATGGTTTTGGAGGGTCTAATCCTACACCTTTTGATACTCCTGGTGAATTTGATGAAGATACTCTTTATAAATCTATTAAATCTGTTTTAGAATCAAAAAATATTGATTCTGTAAAAGAATCAACCGATGAATTTCCATATGGAAAAATCCCAATTTTAGTTACTCATGCTCCTCCTAAGAATACAGAAGCAGATAAGATTGCTGATGGTTCTCATGTAGGGAGTGAAGCTATTAGAAGAATCATAGAAGAATATAAGCCTAGCTTAAATATATGTGGTCATATACATGAAGCAATGTCTATGGATATGTTGGATGATACTGTAATTATTAATCCTGGAATGCTTGAGGGGGGCCATGGATGTTTAATTGAAGTGGATAAAAATAATAACATTATAGCTAATTTTATTAAATTATAAATAGGGGTATAAAATGGTAAATGTTCATGAGTTTCTAAAAGATATTCCTAGAACTATTAGCAATACTTTTGAAAATAATACTTCTGAAGATAATGGTATTTCTGAGGATAAAAAGATTTTTGAAGATAAAAATAAGAATATTTCTTCTTTTAACTTAAATGGAAATGAAGATGGTATTTTGAAGAAAGATTCTTCAAAAAACTTAATTATTTTTTTAGCAGCATTAACATCTTTTATCACAGCATTTTCAACATCTGCTATAGCTGTTGCTCTTCCAGCTATAGCTAGTCAGTTTTCTATAAATGCTATTCTTCAAAATTGGTTAGCTACATCTTTTTTACTTTCTATAGCTATATTTTCAGTTCCATTTGGTAAATTAGCAGGTAAATATGGATTGAAAAAATTTTTTATATTCGGAATATTGATTTTCTTTGTAGGGTCTGTTGGAGCATCTATTTCATTTTCTGCTTATCATTTAATATTTTTTAGAGTTATTCAAGGAATTGCAGCATCTATGTTAAATATAGCTTCTCTTGCAATGGTAACTGAAGCTTTACCTCCTAAAGAAAGAGGAAAGGGGATTGGAATAACAATATCTAGTGTTTATATTGGATTAACTCTTGCACCTGTTTTAGGAGGAATATTGACTAAAAATTTAGGATGGCCTAGTATTTTTTATCTTACTTTACCTTTATTAATTATACCATTAGCTATATTAATATTTAAGGTTAAAAATGAATGGGTCACTGGTAAAGAAGATCCATTTGATTTTATAGGTACGTTTGTTTATTCTATTGGAATACTTTTATTTATGTATGGTTTTACTATATTGAATCAGTTAACTGGAGTATTTTTAACAGTTTTTGGTTTGATTCTTTTAGCAGGGTTTGCTTTTTGGGAATTAAGACAGAAATTTCCCGTTTTTCATGTTGAGTTTTTTAAGAATTTAAAATTTTCTTCATCTACATTAGCAGCTTTAATAAGTTATCTAGCTACTTTTATAGTAACTTATATATTGAATTATCATTTACAGTATATAAGGCATATGGATCCTCAAACAACTGGTTTGATTCTGATTGTTACTCCTGCACTCATGGCATTAATTGCACCATTTTCAGGTAAACTATCTGATAAGATTGAGCCTCAAAAACTCGCATCTTTAGGTATGGTTTTTGTTACAGTGGCTATCTTTATCTTAATATTTTTAGATAAATCTATGCCTTTATATGTTATTGTAGCTTCTATGGTATTACAAGGTATTGGTTATGGGATATTTTCTTCACCGAATACTAATTCGATTATGGGTTCAGTTCCAAGGAAGTTTGCATCTCTCGCATCTGCAACTGTTTCTACAGTGCGGGTTATTGGTCAGACAATGAGTTTAGGTATGCTTACTGTTATTTTTGCCGTGATAATGGGCTCGGTTCCGATTATTCCTAGATATTTCTCACTTTTAATACTAAGTTCTCAAATAGCTTGTGTATTTTCCACTGTTCTTTGTTTCATAGCTGTTATAGCTTCTTTGGTAGGGATGAAATCTAATAAAAAAATGATTGGCTGATAAATTAACATTTTATATTAAATTTTATAATATTAAGTTAATTATTAATTTAATTATAAATTTAATTATTAATTTAATTCTGATAAAAAAATATTAAGGGATTTATTAGATTCTAGGTTAATTATTAATTTAATTACTAATTTAATTATTAAGTTGATACATTTTTTATGATATTTTATTTAAATATTTAATTTTTATTATATTTTTTAATATTTTTTTTATTAGAAATGATTATTTTTAATTGTTTAATAGAAACTATTTTTAACAGAAATAAATAAAAAATTATATTAAATGCTTTAGATAATATATAATTAGTTGTGAATATTTTAGTTAATTATCTATTTTTAACTAAATATTAGTTGAGTTATCTGTACTTATTATAATTGATTAAGCATTTTTATTTAACTAAGGTTTATTCAAATTTAGTGTTAGTTAATTCAATAAATTATTAAATTAGCTATATTATTTAAATAGCTATTTTTCATAATATATAAATTAAAATTTGAATTATTTATGTTATTTATCATTTTAGCTAAATTTTCATTTTTATTTTCATTTATTAACAGGTGATTAAATGATTATGGTACAAGGAGAAGTTAGTGGAAAAGTATATACTGAACCTTTTTCAAAAGGCGTTCTTTCAAGATCACTTACAAGGGCAGAAATGGGACCTAATAAAGCTTATGCTTTTGCTTCTTGTATAGAAGCTAAATTAAAAGATAAAAACTTGAGTTTAATCACTATTGATGAATTAGTTGAGCTTATTGTAGATGATTTAAGGGATGAAGACCCAGAGATAGCTGAAAAATATATTGCTTGGAGACAGATAAAAAAAGGGACTGAACCTTTAATTATATTAATTGGTGGGGCTTCTGGTGTTGGAACTTCTTCAATAGCTTTTGAAATAGCTAATCGTTTAGGTATTAGAAATATGATAAGTACTGATATGATTCGTGAAGTTATGCGTAAAATTGTATCTAAGGAATTAATTCCTGTTATACATGAATCAAGCTTTACAGCATATAAGGGAATGAGAGTTCCCCCTCCTCCCGAGTTTGATGATGTTTTAGCTGGATTTAGAGATCATGTAGATACTGTGAGTGTTGGAATTGATGCGGTTATCGAAAGATCTTTAAAAGAAGGGATAAGCATTGTCATTGAAGGAGTTCATGTAGTTCCAGGATTTATTAAACAAGAATTAATTGAAAAAAATAATGTTGTAATGTTTGTATTGACATTACAAGATAAAGAAATACATAAGGGTAGGTTTTACTCAAGGTGTAGGCAGATGTGGGCTAGAAGACCTCTTCAAAGATATTTAGATAACTTTTTTGCAATTAGAAAAACTCATAAATATTTTGAATCACAAGCAAGTAAGTTCGATGTTCCTGCTATTGAAAATATTGATGTTGTAACTACTATAGATTCAATAATAAAACATATAACTGAGACTTATGGAGGTATAAATGATGTTAAAAAATAAAAAAATAAGTGAGGTAATGACTAAAAATGTTTTCACTACGAATCCTGATGAAGATGTTGTATTTGCATTTGAAAAATTAATGAAAAACAAGGTCAGTGCTCTTCCAGTTTTAGATGAAGATGGAAAGATGATTGGGATCGTTACAGCTTCAGATTTAGGATATAATTTGATATTAGACAATTATAAATTAGGAACAAAAGTTTCAAGTGTAATGGTTAAAAATGTAACTTCAGTAAGTCCTGAAGAATCTTTATATGATGCTATTTGTGCTATGGAAGAGAATGCTCCTGGTGGTAGCATTGTAAACCAGCTTCCTGTTTTAGAAAATGGTAACCTTGTTGGGATAATATCTGATGGAGATATTATAAAAGCTCTTAAATAATTATGGCGTTGATATTTAGGAGTTTATATTGTTATATACAATTAAATAATTGTATTATAAAATTGTAATATTCTTACATTATTTCAGATTATTATTACTTTTTCATTTATTTTTCATTCATTATTTTTCATATTGCTTTTCATATTGTTTTTTATATTACATTTCATATTATTTTTGTAATTTTTTTCTTTTTTATCTAACTATTTTTAATTTTTTAATTTGTTTTTAATTTGGTTTTGTTTTTATTTTGATATTTGAGAATAAATGCATTTTTTAATCATTATTTTGTTTCTAATTTTTAAAAAGATATTTTTAATTATTTTTAACCACTTCTATTATTTTTAAACATTTTTAAATATTTTTAATCATTTTTAAATATCTTTGAGTATTTTTTAATAGAATTTTGATATTATTTATAAATTTTATTTATAAATTTATAACCAATTTAAAAACATTTATATAACATTAAAAACAATATCTTTATTGGCTAGACTGGAGGGTTAGGGGTCCTCTGTAAGCACACACCCCCTTAGGTGCAGTTGAAGTTCAGAAGGCGGCTTTTGGATTTAATAACAGCCTTGAAAATTGATATAGAAACCTCGTCCTACAGGATCATTGGTCATAAGGTTTTAACTGGAGGGTTAAGATTAATTATGTTTTTTGTGGGAACGTGTCAGGCCTGGAAAGGAGCAGCTCTACCATAAACACTTGATGCTTGTAGATTAGCGGGGCGGAGTTGATTTTTGAGAGTACTGTTATTATTGATACTAGTCCACTTCTGAACATGCCGTTTATGATTATTATAATTTCAAATATTATACTTAATTGATAAATTGAATATTATAATTAAATAATTAAACTAATTATTTTGAAATAATATTAAAATAGATTTTTAGAGTTTTTCAGCTAATATTAATAGAGATACTAATATGGTGTTTTAATATAAACAATTATAGTCTTTTTATATATAGTATGTAAATGAAATAGCATAAGGTTTATAAGTAAAATCATACAAATACAAGATAGCTGTTTTAAATAGCATAAATCATTAAATTAAAATAGTAAATTACTAAAAATAAAATAAAAAATACTAAAGCTATTTTAATTATTTAGTAAATATTTTAAAAATCATATGTCGGGGTGGCCCAGCCTGGTACGGCGTTGGACTGCTAATCCAATGATCCCTTGGATCTCGCGGGTTCAAATCCCGTCCCCGGCGTTTCTTTTTTTGGATTGATAAATCATGTATTACATTTTATCAAGAGGTTCTTTGTGGTCATATTCTTCTCCATATGGGCAGGCATGTGCTATTACTAGTTGAACTATATCTATTTTTTCTGTTAGCTTATCTTGAACTTTATGTATTATCTCATGTGATTTTTTCAATGATAAATCAGGTTTAACTTCAACATGTAGTGTTAGTGTTGCATATGAACCAAAATAATTCACTCTTATACTGTGAACCCCACAAACTCCATTTATAGAATTAGAAATTTCTTTAATTTCATCAATCAATTCTTTTGATGGTAATTTTCCCATTATGTTATTTATATTATCTCTTCCAACTTCAAAGGCAGCTTTCAATACAAATATTCCTATAATTAATCCTACTAATGGATCTAAAAAAGTATAACCAAACTGTGATAAGATAACACTAATTAGAATAGCTATACATGATAATATATCCATTTGCTGATGTTTACCATCAGCCACTATTGCAGGACTGTTTATTCTTTTTCCAACGTTTATAATATACCTACTCATAAATATATTAATTATTATCCCTGCTAATGCCATTATTCCTGCTAAATATGTTGGTGAGGATATATTACTTCCGAAAAATAGTTTTTCAATTGCTAAACTTATTATTTCATAAGCTATTAATGTTAAGAATATAACTATAACAAGACCTGCTATTGCTTCAGCTCTTCCATGTCCTAATGGATGTTCATCATCAGGAGGTTTTTGACCTATTTTAAAACCAACATAAGCTATAACTGAGGTAGCTATGTCTGATAGTGTATGTGCTCCCTCAGCTACAAGAGCAAAACTACCTGAAATTATTCCAATGGTTATATTAAAAATTGTTAAAAATATATTTCCAGCTATTCCTATTGTAGCTGCTTTTTTTCCTTCTTTATTTCGTTTAAAATGTTCTATTTAAACACAACCTTTGGTTTGCTTTTTAAAATTTATATGTAATATTATATTATTGTTAATATTTTTTATTATTCTTACTATTATTATTCTTATTATTATTTTAATATTTTTTATTATTATTTTAATACTATATATTATTTTAGTATTTTTATTATTTTGCTACTATTGTTGTAATATTTTTGTTATTGTTGTAATGTTTTTGTTATTATTTAATATTATTTTTCATGTTTTATTATTTGATTTTCTCTAATCTATTCATAGCTTCTTCAATGTTTTCATAAGAGTTTGCATATGACATTCTTACATTACATTCGCATGTTTGACCAAATCCACTTCCAGGAACAGTGATAACACCAACATCCAATGCTTTTTTAACATAATCTTTAGCATTTTCTACTTGGGGAAATGCATAAAATGCTCCTTCTAAAGGAGTACATTCTAGATTTAAATCATCTAAACGTTTTGAAATTAAATCTTTTCGTCTTTTAAATTCTTTAACCATGGTTTTAACATATCCTTGGGGTCCTTTTAATGCTTCATACCCACCTATTTGTGAAATTGAAGGAGCACAAGCTGTATTATATTGATGCACTTTAAGTAGCTCTTCAATTATTTCTTCTTCTCCAGCCAAATAACCTATTCTAAGACCAGTCATTGCATAAGTTTTAGAAAAACCATTAATAATAATAGCATTATCAGTAAATTGTTTGGGAGAGTAATGTTTTTTATCATATATTATCTTTTCATAAATTTCATCACTAATTATGATAAAATCATGATCAGTAGCTAAATCAGCAATAGCTTTAATGTCTTTTTTATCCATAACTGCTCCTGTTGGATTTGAAGGAGAATTCATTATGAATGCTTTAGTTTTTGATGATATTTTTTCTTCTACATCTTCAAGCTTAATTTTATAATCATTACTAATTTTTGCTTCAACAGGAATAGTTGTGGCTTCAGAAATATCTACACAGGCTTTATATGATAAAAAACCAGGATCTGGAATTAATATTTCATCTCCTTTTTCAAAAAATCCTTGTGCACATATATACAATGCTTCACTTGCTCCTACAGTAACTAATATGGAATTAGGATCTATATTTACTTTATTATCACTTCTTAGTTTTTTTGATATTTCTTCTCGTAATTCTAAAAACCCTTTATTATGTGTATAGTGAGTAAAACCTTCCTCAAGTGCATTATTAATAGCTATTTTAACATTTTCAGGAATATCAAAGTCAGGTTCTCCTATCCCTAAACTAATGGCACTGTCATCACACACTTCGAACATTTTTCTTATTTGGGATAATTCAATTGATTTTAGTCTTTCAGCTGGTTTAACCATAGTTATCACTATTTTATTTATTTCCTTCGATTCTTTGATTTTTAATTAGTTATTTAATTAGTTATTTAATTAATTATTAAGTTGATATAATTTTTAATTAATTCCAATTATATTCAAGTCATATTCAAGTTAGATTCCAATTATATTCCAATTATATTCTAATTATATTCTAATTATATTATAATTATATTATAATTATATTTTAAATTATAATTTTTTTTTTTTAAATTATATGAAATATTTGATTTATTATATGATATTTTATTGATAGAATATTTTATTAATAGAATACTTTACTAATATGATATATTTTATTAATCTGAGTATCTATTTACAACTACCACATTTATAACATGATGCTCTTTGACACCATTCAGTATCTTCATAGTTAAATATTTTCTTTCTTTCTTCTCTTAGAAAGTTTTTATTTAATCCAATATCTATATTTTCCCAAGGAAGTTTAGTTTCTAACCCTAACACTCTCTCCATTATATTACTATTATTACTACTCTCTTTTTCTTTATCTAATACTTTATTTATATTACTGGTATTATTACTAATATTAGTATTAATATTAATATTATTATTACTAATACTATTATTAATATTAGTATTACTAATAATATTATTATTACTATTACTATTATTATAATATCCTTTGCTATGTTTTTCCCATTCTTTGATTGGAATTTTTAAATCAAGAGATTTTTCTAGGATATTTCCTATTTCTCTTCCTTTACAAGATAAAACATATTGTATTAATCCCATTTTTGGACTATCAAATTTAACATCAATCCCTTTTAATTCTTTTTTAAGATATTTTATCTTAGATTTAATATCTTTTAAATCATATCCTTCCCATTGCATTGGAGTATGAGGTTTAGGGATTAAAGGATTAATACTAAACTTTATAGAGTTTTTGTCTTTTAAAAAATGTATTTTTTTAATATATAATCCTAATTCTTCAATATCTTCTTCTGTTTCATTAATCAATCCTATTAAAAAATATAATTTTAAATTAAGCCCTAACTCAGTAGCTTTTTTAATAATTTTAAATATCTTCTCATCAGGTATATTTTTATTAATAGATTTTCTAAGAGGATAAATAGACTCTGGAGCTATTGTAATTGTTTTAGCACCACTTTTTTTCAAAAAATTAAGAGATTTTGTAGTTATAGATTCAATTCTCATAGAAGGTGTTGAAATTTGAAATCCTCTATCTAACAATCCTTTTATCAATTCATCAATCTTTGAATAATCAGAAACAGCTGCTCCAATTAATGAAACTTTTTTCAAGCCTGTATTAGCTCTAGCTTTTTCTGCAACATCAAATAGCTTTTGAAGTTTTGTTTCTCTTAGTGGACGATATAAATATCCTGACATACAGAATCTACATCCTCTTGCACATCCTCTTGATACATTAAGAAGTATTGAATTACCAAAAACTGGTAAAGAGTCTTCATCTTCTTTTTTTTCAGCTTTTGCTATTATTGGATTGGTTACATGGTAAGCATGATCCATATCTTCTACAATGATTCTTTTTACCTTATTATCTATTGAAGGGAGATAGATTCCTTTTAAAGATAAAAAAGATTCTAATTGTTTAATTGGATGTTTTAACTTTTTATATAAATCTAAAAAGTCATTTAATATAGGTTCAAATTCTCCAATAATGAATATATCAATAAAATCAGAAATAGGCAGTGGATTAGAAGTTGCACAGGGCCCTCCAGCTATAATTAATGGATAATCAGATTTTTTTTTATCAAAATCCTCTTTTATTTTTCTATCCTTTCTTCTTAGAGGAATTTCAGCTTTTTTAAGCATTTCTAACATATTAAAATAGTCTTGTTCATATTGAAGTGAAAAGCTAATTATATCAAAGTCTTTAAGAGGACTGTTAGATTCAATGCTTCTTGCATCTGGATAAACCACTCTTTCACACCAACTATCTTTTCTCTCATTTATCATTCCATATATTATTTGATATCCTAAAGAGGACATTGCTGTCTTATATACATTGGGATAAACTGATGCAAATCTAATATCAACCTTCAAAGGCTTTTTCATAATTACATTTTTTTCATATATCATTATTTCTCTATTTTAATACTTCAATAATTGTTATTAATTGTTTTTGATTATTCTTGATTGTTTTTAATTATTTTATATTGATTATGCTTAATTTTATAATTCTATATTAATTTAATTTTTTAATGATTTATAGTTTTAATATTTTTTATAGTTGTAATATTTTTTAAATATTCATTATTTTATTATCATTGTATTATAATATCATTATTATTTCCATTAAAATTATCCTTATCAATATCATTATATCTGTTTTATTATTGTTATTAGATTATTAGATTATTATAATATTACAATTATTACAATTATTATTACTATTATTATTACTATTATAAATATTATTATAATTATTATTATTATAATATAATTATTATAATTATTATAACTATTATAATTATTATTTTCATTGATATTTTTAATAGAATTAATAGTTAAAATTAATAGTAAAGTTAATAATAAAATTAAGTAAATTGTTAAGTAAATTGTAGAAAAATATAGCAAAAATCTTGACTAAATAAGATTTATATTTTCTTTTCTTAAACTGAATGAATTTTTGAACAATATGTTAATTTTTAACTAAATTCTCATTTTTAACATATTATTCTCTTATTTTTAATTAAAATACCTTATTATAAATGCTTAAATTATAATTAGCTTTATATTAACCTATATTTACTTTGACTAGGTTAATTTTCATGTAAAAACTAAGCATGACTTAACCTACTACTTTAAATGTTTATGCATAATATGAATAAATTATATCTGTATTCTAGGTATTCCCTTAATTTATAGTAATTATTAATAAATTAGCTCATTTTATTCTTTATTCTTATTTTAGAAACGTTTATAAGGGATTGGTATAATATACTAATTATCCATTATACAAATTGTTAATTTGAAAAGTGAGGTCAAAATGACAATGAGGATAATGAGATAATTCGAGGTGGAAAAATTTCGTTAAAGAAAAAAGCATTACTTATGGTAATGTTATCTCTGTTCTTTTTATCTATAGGGGTAACATTTGCAAGTGATGTAAATTATAATGAAAATGTTAATTTTGAAGATAAAAATATTTTAAATAACGTTAATAATGAAATATATGGCGAATCAGATGCATCAAATGTCTTAAATTCAAACGATCAGTTAAATTCAGATGTTAATAGTTCTGTTGATCCTATTAATACTTCTAGTGATAATCTATTAAATACTAACAATTCTAATACTTTGAATTCAAATAATACTAATGTTTCTAGTGATGGTATATTAAATACTGATACTTCTAATGTTAATACTTCTAATACAACTTCTTCTAATGTGAATTCTTCTAATATTACTAATAATTTAAGCTCAAATAATAGTACTAATCAGCATGAATCAATAAAGACAGACACTGAAAAGAAATTTGCTGCAGGTGGGGATGAAAAACCAAGTAAACTCACCCAAAGCCAGATATTAAATGCAGCTAGTTCAGTCTATAAATATATTAAAAAATACAAAAAGTTACCAAATTATGTTACTATAGCAGGATACAAATTTTCAATGCCAGAATTTATGTATTTAATGAGTGTAACAACTTATTACAAATATAATGGTAAAAATTCTCAAGTTACTGTGAAGTATGGGATTTCAAACCCATCAAAACCAACTGGTGTTACTGTTAAAGGGAAACTATCTAAAGCTCAGTATTATGCATATTCAAAGAATCTTATTAAATTCATGAAGAAATATAATAAAGCACCTAACTACTTATCAACTAAACTAGGGAAGATGCAATATCAAACAACAATATATCAGTTTTCAAAGCTACTTCATTGGAGTAACTCTCATGGCTCTAAGTTACCAAGTTCCTTATCAGTAAAAATAAGTAAAAACAACAAAATAAACAAGTATATTCCTAAATATTCTAGAGATAGTTCATCATCACCAACTACAGATTCAAGTAAAGAAAAAGTTCCTTCTAGTATTTTAAACAGTAAATATAATGGAGAATCATTAACTAAATACTTAAATCCTAGTAAAAATTGTCAATCTACAAATGCAAAAATACAATCATTAGCTAAAAGTATAACAAAAGGATACACTACACAGCTATCTAAAGCAAAAGCTATATTTAACTGGGTAAGGGATAAAGTATCTTATAGTTTTTACTATAACACAAAAAAAGGAGCTACTGGGACACTTAGTTCTAAAAGTGGTAATTGTGTTGATAAAACACATTTGCTTATTGCATTACTAAGATCTTCTGGAATAGCAGCTAGATATGCTAATGGTCAAGCTCAGTTTACTAGTGGAAATACTTATGGACATGTTTGGGCTCAAGTTCTTATTGGAGATACTTGGGTAGTTGCGGATACAACAAGTTCAAAAAATAGTTTTGGTGTTGTAAATAATTGGAAACCTAGTAGTGCTAAAATCTATGGTTACTATTCTTCAATAAGTTTCTAATTTGGATAATTTAAGTATTACTCATTGATTAAGGTTTATTTTTTGAATTAAAGATTTCCTTAATCAAAAATTTTATTTTTTTATTTTTAAATTTTTCTTATCTTTTAAACTTTTTTAAATTTCAATTTTAATTCTTATTTTCTATTTAAAGCTTTTTCTAAAATTTGTTTTTAGTATGATAATCCTTTTATTCTTAACTACTTTACTATATCAATAAATATATATGTATAAAAATAGAATATTAAACTAATTATTTTTAGATTTATTATCAACAAATTCTATTAAGGATTGAAATGACAATAGAAAAACAATATAAGAAGGTAGCTGTTGGTGGAACTTTTGATAGGTTTCATAATGGCCATAGGAAGCTATTAGAGGAAGCTTTTTCACATGGTGAATTAGTAGTTATTGGAGTTACTTCAAATGCATTTGGAGGTAAAAAAGGAAATATTGATTCTTGTGATAAAAGAATGGGTAATTTGAATGATTTTTTATATTCAAAGCATAATAATTTCCAAATTGCTAAATTAGATGATTCTTATGGGTCTACTATTTATGAAGATGATTTTGATGCTATTGTTGTAAGTGAAGAAACTGAACCTACTGCCATTGAAATCAATGAAATTCGTAAAAATAAGGGTATGAAAGCTCTTGATATTATTGTAATTAGTTTTGTTTATGCCGAAGATGGAATTCCTATATCTTCTACTAGAATTCGTAAAGGAGAAATAGATACTAAAGGTCATTTATTAATATGACCTTTTTATTATACTTTTAATAAAATTTCATCTCTTCCTTTTTCTATCAGTTGTTTTAAACTATTATTTATTGAATTTGAAATATTAAAGATATAATTTCCTGTTAATATAACAATGATTAATATTAATCCAATTAATAATATTATTTCAACACTTCCTTGCCCTTCTTCCTCTTTATAAGTCTTATTTTTTATTTTCATTAGATTCTTCTTTTTAAGTTGCATTCATAGCATTTCTAAGATCTTCAAAGTCCTTACTTGCATTTAAATTTGTTTGTGCATTTGAAAAATAGCTTTTATATATCATTAATGCAGCTATTGCTATTACAATCACCCCTCCAAATAATAATATATATTCAGCTGCTCCTTGCCCATTAGTTTCTCTTTTGAGAATTTTTAATTCCATTTTTAGAAATTCAGCTTTTGTGATATTAATTTTTTGAAGTTTATGTTTTATATTATTTATTCTATTTTCAGTTATCTTATTTTCATTTACTTTATTTTCATTTATTTTATTTTCATTTATTCTATTTCTATTTATTTTACTTTCATTTACCTTATTTTCAGTTATCTTATTTTTATTTATTTTATTTTTATTTGTTTTACTTTCATTTACCTTATTTTCAGTTATTTTATTTTTAAAAATTTTCATATTATTTTTTCTCCATAAGTTATTACTCTATTGTTTATATTTTCAACTATTTAATATTAACTATTTTAAAAAAAGTATTACGATATATTTGTTATTATTTAATTCTATGATATGAAACATCATATTTATAAAGAGAAGAAACTATAAATAATATATTATAGATGAGGATTAAAATTATCATGATTATATGAAATTTATGTTACTAAATTAGAATTTTTATCTATTATTAAAATTCCTTATTAAAATAAGTTCATTAAAATAACTTCTTAAAATAATTTCTTAAAATAGCTTCTTAAAGATATTAAAATAAATAAAAAAGAATTTTGTTGTATGGTGATTTAATGGCAAATATAGTCAAAATATTTGGAGGATTAGTTTTAGTAGCTGCAGGGATAATTATCATTTATGAAAGCTATGTTTTTCATCTTATAGACATTTTTACTATTTTTGGCATTATTTTATTTATTATAGGAACATATTTACTAATATTGTCTCTTTTTGAAAGAGGAAAGGTTTCTAAATTGAAAGATTTTCAAAAAAATTTAAATAATGAATCTAAAGGATTAACATTAGATGGAAATCTTAAAAATAAGAATAGTATTAAAAGTAAGGATAACTATCTTAATAAAAATATTAAAAAAACTGGTTTATCTAATAGTTTAGGGAATAGTTTAACTAATAATAAATTGGGGTCTATTGATACTAATAAAATAAAAGATAAAGTTAAAAACACTTCAAAAAGGAAAAATCCAAAATCTGTATTAAAACCAATAAATCCTAAATCAAATGAAAATAACAAAAAGTTGAGATTTACTCCTAACTATGAAAAGCCTATGAAAGTAACTAGAAGACCACAGAAAAAGAACAAAAAACTTTTAATGAACGATAAAACTAATTATATAGAACCTGATAATGAAAAGAATTTGAATACTGATGGAATGAGAAAATCTGATGCAATTGTAAAAGCACTTGCAAGTGATGATTTTATAAGGCCTGTTCATAATGAATCAAATTATCATAATTTAGATGACAATTATCATGATTTTAGTGATAATATTGATGATAATAGTGCTGATATTACTGATAAACCTAATATTGATAATAGCTTTGATGATAATATTAATGATGATAATATTGATAAAATTAAGGATAATTTTAATGGAAATAATAATGGTATTAATAATATTCCTTTTGATGATGATAAGAATTCTTCCAAATTTTTAAGAAGTTATGTTATTTGTTCTAAGGGGTCTATGAATTCTAAAGATGCATTTGATGAGTTAGCTAAACATGCTAAAAAAGAAATGTCATTAAAAATAGATTCAATAAATGATATTGATGATGATAAATTTTTATCAAAACTTTCATCTTTAGATGTAAGAATTATTATTAAGGAATTTGATATTAAAAATATGTCTCATGTTCTTTTAATTACTTCTCTTCTTGAACAAGGAGTTGAAATAAAAACTTTACCTTCAATAGATACAATTAATTTAATAGCTGATGAATCAAACGCATTAATTATTTATAATAATGATTTTAAGAATGATTTAGATGTTGGTGCTGTTTACAATGATTCAAAATCTATTTCTAATATTAAATCAATGTTTGATAAATCATGGAAGATAGCTAATGATTTAAAAATATGAATAGATTAATATTTATTATAGCTTAATATCATATGCTTATATTATAGGTTTATATTTATTTAAACTTATATTTGTCATAGGTTAATATTATTGATTTATATTGATTATAGGTTAATATCATATGCTTATATTATGGGTTTATATTTATTATGGACTTATATTTATTATAGATTAATATTATTAACTTCTATTGGTTATGGGTTAATATTACAGACTTATATTTATTATATATTGATATTTATTATACTCTATATTTTATAAGCTAATATTTATTATGGGATGATATTTATTAGCTAATATTTAGAAATAGGGTATTTTATTATAAGAAGTGGTGAAATGGTAGAAATTACTTGGTTAGGGCACTCTGCCTTTGAAATAATCTCAGATAAAGGACTTAGGATTTTAATAGATCCTTTTATAAGCAATAATCCTTCATGTAATATTCCTGTTGAGGAAATTGAAGTAGATTTAATTTTAGTAACTCATGGACATGCGGATCATTTTGGAGATGCTATGGAAATAGCTAATAGAACTGGTGCAAAGATTATTGGAAACCATGAGGTTTCTTTATTTTTATCAAAGCAAGGATTAGAGTCTGTGGGAATGAATATGGGTGGATCAATTTACATCCAAGATATAAAAATCACTATGCTTGATGCAAAACATTCTTCAACTTTAGATTTCTTAGAAGAAATCATTCCTGGTGGATGTCCAACTAGTTTTCTTATAACTTCTGAAGAAGGAACTAAAATATTCCATGCTGGGGATACTGGTTTATTTGGTGATATGGAAAAGGTGATTGGAGATATTTACAAACCAGATATTGCTTTGTTACCAATTGGGGATAAATTCACTATGGGTCCATTTGAAGCATCTATAGCTACGAAATGGATTTCTCCTAATGTAGTTATTCCAATGCATTATAATACTTTCCCAATAATTGAACAAAATACAGCTATATTTTCTAATTTTGTGATGCAGATGGCTCCTGAAATACAAACTGTTATTTTAAATCCTGGAGAAACCTTCAAATCTTAAAAATATAGTTTATTATTAAAGTATTATATGCTATAAATTACATAATATTACATAATAATATAATCTTAATAATTTAACTTTCAATTGTATTAATAATAAGGATAATAATTATAATAATATAATTATTATAATAATAATTAAAAATAATATTAATAATTATAATACTAGTAATTATAATAGTAATAATTATAATACTAATGATTATTTTAGTAATAATTATTTTTGAATAATATTTAAAATAATATATTAATATAAATATATTCCTTAATGTTAAACATATTTGATATAAATATATCTATTATAAATATTAATATAATCATTAGAGCTTTTAATTCATTATTTATTCTGAGTGATAAAATGGGTTTATTTGATTTTATAAAAAATTTATTTAAAAGAAATAAAAAAGTCAGTATAGGACTTTATGGACATCCCAATTCTGGTAAAACAACTTTAGCTAATCAAATAGCTAAAGATTGGATGGGAAAAGATATTGGTTCAGCTTCTAATATTCCACATGAAACTAGAACTGTTTTAAAACAAGAAAAAGTAGTAATTAAAAATGGAGAAAATGAATTAGATTTTGATATTATTGACACTCCTGGAATAGCTACTAAAATTGATTATCAAAACTTTTTAGAATTTGGATTAGAAGAGGATGAGGCGAAAAACAGAGCTAAAGAAGCAACTAAGGGAATTATTGAAGCAATTAAATGGTTAGATGATGTTACAGGAGTTCTCCTCGTTGTTGATGCTACTTCTGATCCCTTAACACAAACTAATATAACTATAATCGGTAATTTGGAAGCAAGAAATATTCCTTTCATTGTGGTAGCTAATAAAATTGATATTGAAAATTCTAATCCTGATAAAATAGTTTCAGTTTTCCCACAGCACACTGTTGTTCCTATTTCTGCTTTGAATGGTGAAAAAATAGAAGAACTTTATAAAGCAATGTTTGATAAGTTTAATTAGGAGAGTGTATAAAATGGAAGGACTAAAAATGGATTTCATATCCTCCGAAGCTCTTGAAAATGTCACAAGCATGGAAAAAATTTACATGATTATTGACAAGGTTAAAAATGGTGCTGTTGTTGTTATGGAAGGAGGATTAACTCCTTCAGAAAGAGCAGAGCTTATTGAAACTACTATGAGAGAAATTGATATTGAGAATTTTGTTGGTATTGATGTCCATACATTAGAAAAAGATTCTGCTTCATTTTTTGGTTTATCAAAAAAGAGAACTGTTGTTATTACAATTATTGGCCCTGCTAATGTCATGAAAACAGTTAAAAAACAATCTAATCTTTTATCTATGGTTGCTGATCTTAATAGTTAAATTTTTATTATTATAATATATTTATATTATTTTTATATTATTCTTATAGGATTAATCTGATTTATTATTAGTATTAAGTTTAATTTATTAAGTTGATTATTTTTTTATTATTTATTTTTTTATTAATGGTGATTTATTTGAATATATGTAGTAAGTGTGGAACAGAATTAGAAGGTGATGATTTATTAGATGGATGTCCGAATTGTGGGAGTAAACTTTTCAAATTTGTTAATACTAAGGCTATTGAAGAGAAAAAACGTAGAGAAAAAGAAAAAGAAAATTCATCATCTGAAGATCTATCTGAAGAAAAAGTAAGTGTTAATAAAAATTCTGTTGAGAGCATAAAAGTAGAAGATAAAGGTGTTTATGAAGTAAATCTTCAACATATTTTAGAAGGAGAAACTGATGTTTTCTCTGATAAAGAAGGAAATTATGCTATAAATATAAATTCTCTTTTAAAAAAAAGTAGAAAAGGAGATAAAAAGGATTAGTTCTTCTATTTTTAATAATTTTACTATTTTTCAATTTTTAATAATTTTAGCTTTGTCTTTTTGGACTATTAAAAAGATTATTTCCATGAGAATCCATAGCTACTATAAGAGGTCCAAAATTTTCTACTTCTAATTCCCAAATGGCTTCTGGCATACCTAAATCAAGCCAATGAACGTTATCTATATTTTTTATTGAATCAACATAAAGAGCAGCACAACCTCCAACTGCAACAAGATAAATGGCACCTTCATTTTTTAAAGCCTCTTTAACAGTATTGTCCATTCCTCCTTTTCCAATTATAACTTTTGATCCCATTTCGATTACTTCTTTTTCATAAGGATTCATTCTCATACTTGTTGTTGGTCCAATAGCTACTATCTCAAATCCAGATGTTTTATTTCCTGTGATGATGGGTCCAGCATGGAATATAGCAGATCCTTCGATATTACAGGGTATCTTATCTTTCCCTTGTTCTATCATTCTTTTATGAGCTTGATCTCGAGCTGTAAGAATTTTTCCACTAATAGTAACAATATCTCCAGCTTTTAAATTTTTTATATCATTAAAACTCACAGGAGTAATTAATCTTTTCAAAAAACCACCTAAAAATTTATTAAAAATATTTCCAAATGCTTTATTATAATTTAAATTATATTTTGCATTTTTTAATCTTAATTTATAATTAGATTTCTAATTAAGATTTTATTTAAATTCTTATCTACTCATTTTTCAAACAATTAATTTATATTTTAATTATCCACTCATATTTTCTTTATTATTTATTATATATTAATTTTTATATTGAAATTAGATAATATATTTAATAACTATAATATCTAAATATTAATATCTATAATATTTAAATATAAATATAATTTTATGATATAATTATATTATAAAAATACATTTTTTGTAAAACTATATTTTTAATAATAATTATCTGATAAATAGTATTAAACTTATTTAAAATATTTTAATTTAAGATTTATTCGATATAATTATTTAAAATTTATTCAATATATTTTATTTAAGATTTATTCAATAATATTACAAATAAAAATCATTATATAGATAAGTATGATTTTTGATTATGTTATAATGGTTATTTTTAAATAAAATTATTATATATTATTATATTGATATTAATAATTAGAATAATATTATATTAAAATAGCTTTATATCAGAATAGGTTATATTAGACTAATATTATATTAAAATAGTTTTATATCAGAATAGGTTATATTATAATAATATTATATTAATAATATTATATTAGAGTATATTTATATTAGAATAAGTTAATTTGAATAAGTTAATTAGTAATTAGAAAAACATTCGGAAACTAAATATTTAGCATTGTCTATTAATTGTTTTTATTTGAAGCAGAGTTAGGTGTTAATTAATGTCAAGTATGAGTAATGTAGCAGGTTTATCAAAATATATTAGAACATTCCCTAGCACTAAAATATCAATCTTTTCCATGATATTTATTAGTTTTATATCAGGAGTATTGATTTTTTTTATAGATCCTTCTATGAATTTAACTGTTCTTGAAAAAATATTTTATGGTGGTGCATTTGGCTTTGGAGCTTTTGGTATTAGTTCTATTATTGGGGGAGCTTTAAGTCAACAGCTAATAACTTCAATGAAAGGTATTAATTTAAAAACAAAACATTCAATGCTTTTAGCTCTTATGTCTATGGTTTTAGTAGTTTTAATTGCTATTATAGGAACTATAATATCTTCAATATTTAATATAGAACTATTAACTAACGCTGTTTTGTTTGGTTGTGTCCTTGTTTTTGCTTTTTTAATTTTTGTTTTCTGGAGCACCTCATCTATAGGACTTTTTAAATCAGCAATTGTAGCTTGTTTACAGCCTTTATTAATCTTAGCTATGTTGGTTGTAGTACTTTTCCTTGGAAGTGCAGATAAAGTATTTGAGTTTGGATTTTTATCATTATTTGTAAAGGTTATTGTTGCTAATATAATCTTTTTACTGGCTATATACTCATTTGTAGCAGTAATTGAGTCTCCTATGAGAAAAAATTTAGGTATTGGTCTTTTAGATTTTGTTAGTCTATTTATATCTCATCTTAGTGATGGTAGTGGTTCTCTTGAAAAGATATTTGAAGATATTGGAGAACCAATTGATACATTAGTTGGTATTGTTAGTTTTAGAAGAAAAATTAAAAACCCCTCTGATGAAAATGAATCTGTTGAAGAAATTAACTACTCGGAAACTGATATAAAATCTCTTTTTATTAGTCCTTGTGTTCATCCCGGTCCTATTGGAAGTATTGGTGGTTCTAATATGCCTACAATTCTTGCAGATAGATTTGAAAATTTCACTATGGTTGCTCATGGTCCTTCTACTCATGATTTCAATCCAGTTTCTCAAAAAGAGATTAATAAAATTGAAGATACTGTTAAAAATGCTTTAAAAGTTATTAATTATGGTGATAAAGCTAGTAAATTTTTAAGATATTGTGAAGTAAATGCTAAGGTTGGAATTCAATTTTTTAATGATAGTATGGTTATGTTAAGTACCTTTGCCCCTTTTGGTAGTGATGATATTGAGTTTGGCGTAGGTTTATCTATGATGAGTCAAAGTAAGAAACATTGTAATGTTAAAAATAGTATTATAGTTGATTGTCATAATTCTTTTAATGAAGAAAAGGGTAGGGTACTTCCAGGAAACCCTGAAGTATTCCATCTTTTAGATGCCATTGATAAAATTAAATGTCATTCTACTGAAAAAGGGATTAAAGTAGGATGTGCAGAGGATTTAATGGAAGATTTAGATAAAAACAATGGTGTTGGTGAGAGTGGTCTTAAATTAATGGTTATAGAAACTCAAAGTCAAAAAATGGCTTATATTCTTTTAGATTCAAACAATATGGAAATAGGTTTTAGGGAAGAAATTATTAAAGCTATTAAATCTGATGATGAATTGCCTATAGATGAAGTTGAAGTTATGACAACAGATACTCACTTTGTAAATACTTTATCTAATGGATATAACCCAGTAGGCCTTACTAAAAGAGAAGAAATAATTAATTACATTAAAATTAGTATTAAAGATGCTATTAATGATTTAGAACCTGTAGAAGTGGGTTGTTCTGTTGAGAGGATTGTTGGACTTAATACCTTTGGACCTAATAACTCTATAGAATTAGTTTCAACAATTAGTTCAATTGTGGCTGTTAGTAAAATAATGGCTCCTATTATATTTATTTTAGCAATATTGTTTGTCTTTGTATGGATTTTTTATTTGCCAGGAATATAGATTTAAAATATTATAAAAATAGATAAAAAATAATATAAAAATAATATAAAAATAATATAAAAATAATATAAAAACAAATATAAAAAATAATAATATAAAATTTAGAAAAGTCAATAATAAAAAATGAATTTGAGAAAATTTAAGTAATTTAATAAAAAATAATTTTTAGAAAATTACTGGTGCATAATTTATTATAAGAGTCCAAACTACAAACCATGCAAATGCAAATGGAACGATTCCATCCCATAACCATTTTGTGAATCCTTCTTGTTTTCCAAATAATCTATCGCATAGTTGACCCATTGCATAAAGTACAATAATTCCAATTACACCAGCTATAAGGTCGTTTTGACCAATTCCTGGTACCATTCCTAAACTTATTAAGGAAGTTATGTAACCTGTAATTATAGCAGCTACAATATGTATTGAGGTGATTTTAACACCAGTATCTATCTCCATTAAGTTTCCTCCATAAATAAAGATTATATAATAAGTTAAATTTTATTATTAATAAATTGTATTATCAAGTTATATTTATTAATTTAATATATTTAGTATCTAATATATTTAGTGGTTTAATTATTTTATTGATTTAATATATAAATTAATTAATGTGTAATTATCATATATTAAATATATAGCTTATAAATATAACTGTGTTTCTTAAAAGATTTCTTAAAAACTCATCAAAATTAATATAATTTACTTATTTTTATTTTGTTTAAAAAACTAAATTATTAATTATTTTATTAGAAATCTATTACTAATAATTACTTTATTAAAAATATGGCTTTGTAGAAATCCTTTTAATATCAATATAATTATAAAAAAGATTATGATTAAAAATCCTTTATTTTGAAATTAAAGAATTATTTTAACAATTTAATTTCACAAAAGTAAAAATTTCAAGTGTAAAAAATAAGGATTTCTACAAAGCCAAAAATATATTAATTGATAATATTTTATTAGAAATCTATTACTAATAATTACTTTATTAGAAATATATTAACTAATTATTTTATTATTAATATAAAAATTGATAACATTAATTTATTTGATTACTTAAATTATTATATAACTAATTTATTATATATTTATGAAATTTAAATATCATGATTAACTTTATAATATGAATTAAAAGGGTTTTACCAATGAAAACAATGTCAAATGTGGATATTAATGCTATATGTTATGAATTAAATGAACTTTTAGAAGGTGCAAGAGTAGATAAGTCCTTTCAACCTACTAAAGATACGGTTATTATGAGATTTCATGTAAGAGGTACTGGAAGGGTTGATGTTGTATTTCAAGCAGGTGTAAGGATTCATACTACTAGATATCCTTTAGATAATCCAAAAATCCCTCCTTCATTTCCAATGGTTCTTAGAAAACATTTGAAAGGAGCTAATATTATTTCTATTAAACAGCATAATTTTGATCGTGTTGTTGAAATAAAAATTAAAAAAGAAAAAACTTACAATCTTGTGATTGAGTTGTTTTCTAAGGGTAATATAATCCTTTTAGATGAAGAAGGCAATATTGTTATTCCTTTGAAAAGAAAGCAATGGAGTGATAGAGATATTAGTTCTAAAAAAGAATATAAATATCCTCCAAAAAGAGGTATAAATCCTCTAGAACTTCAAAAAGAGGATTTAATCCAATTATTCAATGATTCTGATACCGACTTAATAAGAACATTAGCTCGAAGTGGTTTAGGAGGGATATATTCTGAAGAGATTGTTTTAAGAGCAGGTATAGATAAAAAAACTATAGCTTCTAATTTAGAAGATGAAGAAATTAATAAGATTTATGAAACAATTTTAGATATATTTACTCCTTTAAAAAATCATAAAATTGATCCAAATATTGTTATAAGAAATGATAACATTTCATATAATTCTAAAGGCTTAAATAAAATAAATAAACCAAAAGAAGATGTTTTACCTTTAAATATTCAACTTTATGAAGATAATAATGAATATAAAAAAGAATATTTTGATACTTTCAATGAAGCTGCTGATGAATTTTTTTCAAAGAGAATCAAAGATGAAATTAAGGGTGTTCAAGAAGATATATGGGATAAAAAAGTTGGAAAATATGAAAAAAGGCTTAAAATACAAAATGAAACATTAACTGGATTTAAAAAGACTATAAAAGTTTCTAAACAAAAGGGAGATCTTTTATATGCAAATTATTCTCAAATTGAAAATCTTTTAAATGTTATTCAAAATGCAAGATCTAAAGAATATCCTTGGAAAGAGATAGCTAAAACATTAAAGGATGCTAAAAAATCTGGGATGGATGAAGCTCAGATTGTGGAATCTATGGATAAGTTAGGCAATTTAGTTCTTGATATTGATGGTGAAAAAATTTCTATTGATTCTAAGATTCCTATTCCTGAAAATGCTGAAATGTATTATGAAAAAGCTAAAAAAGCTAAAAGAAAGATTGAAGGTGCTTTAATAGCTATTGAAAATACTGAAAAGCAACTAAAGAAAATGGAGGATAAGAGAGATATAGCTATGGATAATATTATGGTTCCACAAAAGAGAGTTAAAAAGGAGCTTACTTGGTATGAAAAATTGAGATGGTTTGTTAGTTCTGATAATTTTCTTGTTATTGGTGGTCGTGATGCAAATACTAATGAGGCGGTTGTTAAGAAATATTTAGATAATAATGATATATATCTTCATTCTGATATACATGGGGCATCTTCAGTAGTAATAAAAACTGAAGGTAATGAAGTAAATGATAATACTCTTAAAGAATCTGCAATTTTCGCAGCTTCATTTTCAAGTGCATGGTCAAAAAATTATGGAACTCAGGATGTATATTGGGTTAATCCTGATCAAGTTTCAAAATCTCCAGAGTCTGGTGAGTTTGTAGCTAAAGGCTCATTTATAATTCGAGGAAATAGAAATCATATTCGTGGAGTGAATTTAAAAATTGCAGTAGGTATTGTTGATTATGAAGGGAAAAGAATCATGGCAGGTCCAGTTGATGCAGTGAGTTCTCATACAGACAATTATGTTATTATAAAACCAGGCTATACAAAAAAAGAGGCTATAGCTAAAAAAATTTTGTATAAGATTAATGAAGATAATATAATCAGTTTAGATGATGTTGTAAGAGTTTTACCATCTGGTAAATGTGATATTGTTGATTCCTAGATAATTTACCAATATCTTTATTTTTATCACTATATTTTATTATTATTATTTTATTATTATTCTTTTATTCTATCGTTTTATCACTATATTTTATTACTATTATTTTATTATCATTATATCATTATCATTTTATTACTATCATTATTTTATTTACATTTTATATATAATTAAATACAAATTATTACATAGTTAATTATATTTTTAATAAATTATTATATAAAAATAAGTTTATAAAATAAGTTTATAAAAAAAGTTTATAAAAAACAAATTATTACATAAAATAAACTATTACATAAATAATTTATTTATAAAATATTATAATGTACATGACAATTCATAATAATAATTATAATAATTATACGTAATAATTATTAATAATTATATAATAATTATAATTATATAATAATTGCATTTATGGGGTGTAATTATATCAAGAAAGAACGATGATGATAGTATATATAATGGTAAAAAAGGAAGTAGAAGTATGCTTCCTGGTTTATTAGTAATAATTGTTGTATTAGTTGTAGGAATTGCTTCTTTATCTATTTTATCACCAGGTGTATTTAATCCAATTAGTGAAATGTTTTCAAACAATACTAATGATAGTTCAACTACATCAAAAAATATAACTGCTGAAAATAATTCATCTACTAAAAATAATTCTGATATAAAAATCGAACCAAAAGAAGGTTATTCTAAAATAACTATCAATGGACTTAAAGGTTTTATTAAATCAGATTATGATGATTTTGTTATCTTTAATAATAAAACAGAATATGATGGTATTGATGGCTATTTGAATTTAACAGCTAATAAATCAGTTGATTTTGTGGATTATGATAGCTTTTCACAACTTTTTGTAAGAAATAGTTCATTTTCTATTGTTGTAACTAATGATTCTAATGTTGAAAATCCTTTAAACCGTATTAATTATGAGTATGCTAATGATAATGTTGTTAATGATACAAATATAATGTTACTTGATAAGCGTCTAAGAATAGTTCAGTATGATAACTATTCTACTCAAGACTTTAATGGTCAAATGACATGGGCTTATTTTACTATCAATGATAAAGATGTTGCTATTGGATGGAAAGGAGATAATTTAGATATTTATGTAATCGAAAGTTTTATTAAATTGAATTGAAAATTTTCTACTTATTATTTTATAAATAAGATATTAATTTAAAAGAAATTTATATGAAAATTATAGAAAAATATAATTATAATAGAAAAATATATTTATAGAAAAATATATTTAAAAAAATTATAATAATAAGTATATTTATAAAGATTATTAATATATTTATAAAAGTATTAATGCATTTATAAAAAGTTTTTTATTTAATTAATATCTTTTTTTATTTGTCATTAATTATCATTTCATATTGTTTCACTTAATGTTTAATTCTAATATTACTTTATTCAAAAAAAACTTGTATTAAAAATATTTCATAGTATTAAAAGGTTTTTATAAAAAATTTCTATAAACATTTATATACTATTATAAGGTTAAATAATACTACTTTGTTAATTTAATTTAAAATTTAGATAGCTTAAATTTCATATTAAATATAAATTTTATATCAAATGTAAATATTCTAAGTTTAATAAATTTTAGAATATAAAAATACACAAACAAAAGATCAAATTTAAAATCTAATAGTTTAAAATTTAATACTTTAAGATTTATAGATTATGATATACTGAATACACTATATTAATTATATTATTAGAATAAATATATTATTTATTGTATTATTAGAATAAAATATATTATTTATAATATATTTCTAGATTAGAATAAGGGTGATATTATGGCTGATATTACAGAAGCTGCAGAAAAAAAATTGAAATCAAGAATTCGAAAATTTAAAAAGGTTGCCAAAGATGAAAATGAAAAAGAAAAGTTTTTCGATCAATTGGGAGCATCCGTAGAAATATTTTTACCTACAAAAGATCCAGAAAAACAAGGAGATAGTATAATATTCTATACTACTGCTGAAGGTAAAATAATCGATGCAGAATATTCTTATAATGAAGGAGAAGAGAATTTCACTTCTTTACCTATTCTTGACAAAGATTTAAATGTTCTAACTGAAATATTCAAAGCTAATTTTAAATTAGATTAATATTTTTATTAATATTTCTAATTTAAATTAGATATAACATCTTATAGAAAATCTTTAAAAAATTATTTAATATTATTTTTAAAATATTATTTTTAATATTTAACTCTATTTCTTTTTTTACTTTATATGATTCTATATTTTTTATTTTTACTTTTTGAAAGGATTAATTTTGCATGATCCTTCAATTATTTATTATTTTATTTATTATTTTAGTATTTTATTAATTATTTTAGCATTTTTGTAAAAAATATATATAATATGTTGAATAAATATATTATTAGAAAAAAAATATGTAATAATTCTGTTGATTGTTTATGAGAAAATTTGAGAAATTAGCTTCCCTAAATCGATATATGCCTCTTAGGAAAAAAGGTGCTGAAGATAGTAACATTGGACTTCTAGTTGATGGTCCAAATATACTTAGAAAAGAATTTGATTTAGATTTAAAAGTTATAAAAAATTTGTTAGATGCTTCTGGTGATTTGAGAATAGCTAAAGTTCTTTTTAATCAATATGCTTCAGATAAGCTTATAGAGGCTGTTGTAAATCAAGGATTTACTCCTTTAGTCGTTGCTGGGGATACTGATGTTCATATGGCTGTTGAAGCGATGGAGTTAATTTATAATCCTAATATCGATATAATAGCATTAATGACTAGAGATGCAGACTTTTTACCTATTATAAATAAAGCTAAAGAGAATGGTAAAGAGACTATAGTTATTGGTGTTGATTATGGTTTTTCAATTGCTTTAAAAAATTCTTGTGATAAGTGTATTATTCTTTCAACAGAAGGAGAGGTTTTAGAAAGCTAATTTAAAAGAATGTTTTAATGTTTTGATAATATCATTTGAATATTTTGATTTTTAATTTTTCAAATTTCTAAAAAGAGCTTATAAAAAATAGTTTAAAAAAACCTATAAAGAATCTATAAAAAAGATTTTATAAATATTATTAGTTATTTTTGTAAAATATGTTTGAAACTTCTATAAAGCTTATTTTAAGCTATTTAAACCTTACCTTAAATAAACTAAAAATTTCATATTTAGACATCCTTTTTATTAGAATCTTTAATTATTTTTATTTTATAATTTAATATTATTATTTGCTAATATTATTATTTAGTTAACAATGTTGTTTGTTTAATATTGTTATTTAGTTAGTTGTTGTTTGTTTACTATTATTAATTATTTAGTTAGATTGTTATTTGATTAGATTGTTATTTAGTTAGTATGTTATTTGGTGATTATATGTTAATTAAAAATTCATTAGATGAGATGAAGAAAAGAGAGATTTCTCTTAAAGTAATTAAATCAATAATTGATAAAAAGGGTAAAAACTCATTATGTGATTTAACTGGTTTGTCTGGAGGATTTTTAGCTACACAAAATGATTTAAATCTTTTAGAAACATACATTGGTCCTGCAATTTTCGAAGAAGAATTACAAATTGTTGGTAAAGAACATCTTGGTGGTGAAAAAATATTTGCAGTCAATAGAACTAGTTCTGGAATTTTAGCTACTATATTAGCTATTGTTAAGAAAAATACTAAGGTAATACACTTTTTACCAGAATTTCCTGCTCATCCATCTATCCCTCGTAGTTGTAAACTTGTAGGTGCTAAATATTCAGAATTTGATAATATTGATGATTTTAAAAATAATTTTTCAGAAGATACTTCTTTAGTTGTTATCACAGGATCAACTATGGATCATAAAATATTAGAAATGAATGATTTTAAAGCTGTTATAAGTATTGCTAAGAATAATAATATTCCTGTATTGGTTGATGATGCTTCTGGTGCTAGGCTTAGAACAGCTATATATTCTCAAGATAAAGCTATTGACTTAGGGGCTGATTTAGTTGTTACAAGTACAGATAAACTAATGATGGGTCCAAGAGGTGGTTTAATGGCTGGAAGATCTGAATTAATAGATAAAATAAAGACTAAAGCTCATCAATTTGGATTAGAAGCTCAACCTCCAAGTATTTTGGCCATGGTTAAAGGTCTTGAAGAATATGATGGAAATAATCTGAGAGAATCGCTATCTAAAAAGGAAAAATTGGTACTTTTGGTTGATAATAATTTTTCTATGTTTGAAGGAACTCCTACTGGAATTATGGTCTCTGAGAAATCTCTTGAAAAAGAAGTACTACTTAATAATGAAATAAATCCAAATATTTCATCTAAGGATCTTTGTTTTTTATGGGCTATGATACTTTTAAAACAGGAAAATATAATTACAATTCCTGCGGTTTCAATGCCTGGAGCTTCGCCAACAATTAGATTTGATCTAGCAGCTAATGATGCTAAAAATTTAAATATAAATTTTCTATTTGATAAAATAAACAGTTCTTTTAAGACTTTATTAAGTGTCTCTAAAGATGAAAATTTGGCTAGAAAAGTTTTATTTAATATAGAATAATTATAGAAAAATTTGAAGTATATAGAATTAAGATATAATAAAATAATAGTTAAATAAAAAACAACAACTAGTAAAAAAATAATAATTAATAAAAAATAAATAATAAAAAAATAACAATAAAAAAATATAAAATAAATTAAAAATTATAATATAAATTAAATATTATAAATAGAAAGTATAATAAATAAAAAATTAAGTAATGTTATGGGATTAAAATATATACTAATTTTCTTTAAGTGTGCATTCTCCAGAGATTACTTTTTTTAGTTTTCCATTGTTTAGTTCAAGTATTAAAGCCCCTTGATTATTAATCCCTACTGCAGTTCCTTTTAATACTTTTCCTAATGGCTGTTTTATTTCAACATAACTTCCAATCGTTTGTGACATTTTTCTCCAGTCATATAGTATATCATCAAACTGTTCAAGTTTGAATAAGTCATATATTTCTTCAAACTCATTAAGGAAGTTTGAAATAGTTTCAGATTCACTTATTTCTATTTTTGCTTCAACACTTAGAGAAGTTGCTCTTTTTTTAACATCTTCAGTTAAAACATCAACATTTAAGTTTGTGTCAATGCCTACGCCTACAATAACATATTCTACTGTATTAAATTTAGCATTTGCTTCTGTAAGGATTCCACAGACTTTTTTATTATTTATAAGTATATCGTTTGGCCATTTTATTCTAGCATCAATGTTCATTCCTCTGAGAGTTCTAGCTACAGCAACTCCAGTAGCTAAAGTTATAAGTGGTGCTTTTGAAGGGTCAATATCTGGTTTAAGTATTATGGAAAGCCAAATTCCCCCACTTGGTGATTCCCATTTTTTACCTCTTCTTCCCTTTCCTTTAGTTTGAGTTTCAGATATAATTACAGTACCTTCAGGAGATCCTTGTTTAGCTAAGAATTTAGCTACACTATTTGTAGATTCAACCTCATTAAAACTATAAATTTCTTTTCCTATATACTCAGTAGTTAATCCTTTTTTAATCATTCCACTAGGTATATAATCTATTTCCTGGCTTCCAATTTCTCTTAAAATTTCTGCAATTTCTGCTTCATCAATTTTAAGAATTTTTTCAGCGGATTCTTTTGATATTTTCTCTTTATTCTTTGATAAAAGTTCTTGCATACTTTTTTTCATAAGATCACGCAGTAGAAATATTATAATTTTTCAATTTATTTTATAATTTTTCAATTGTTATTTTATATTTTTTTTATTGTTATTTTTTACTAGTTGTTGTTTTTTATTAATTATTATTTTTTTACTAGTTGTTGTTTTTTATTAATTATTATTTTTTTACTAGTTGTTGTTTTTTATTTAAATATTATTTCTTATTCTTAATCTATTTATTATTTTATTTTAATTATAATATTCTAATTATGTATATCTTAATTATGAATAATATTCTAATTAAAAATTTTTATAATTGTAAATATTCTAATTATAAATATGATTATGCATTATTAAATCACAGGTTTTAAATTATTTTTTAATTTGTTGATTTTTAGCTGTGTTTAAGTAAGATCCTACAGCTGCTGAAATAGCAGCTACTTTTTTACCAGGCATAAATGTAGATCTCATACGATTTATTCTTTCAGTTTCTTCTTCCATTATTTCTCTTATATCATCATCAATTCCTTTTCTATAATCATCAACAAAATGAGTGTGAAGATCACCAGATAAAAAATGATTATTTCTCATTATCGCCTTATGGAAAGGAATAGTTGTTTTAACACCAAGAATAATATACTCACTCAAAGCTCTTTTCATTCTAGATATAGCTTCATTCCTATTGCTTCCCCAAGTAATTAATTTTGATATCATTGAGTCGTAAAAGGTTGGAATTGAATAATTCATATAAACTCCACTATCGAGTCGAACTCCTGGACCTCCTGGAGATCTATATCCTGTAATTTTCCCAGGATTTGGTGCAAAATCTGCTAATGGATTTTCTGCATTTATTCTACATTCAACTGCATGTCCATTAACTTTCACATCTTTTTGAGAGTATCCTAATTCTTTTCCTGAGGCTATTTTTAATTGTTCTTTAACAAGGTCTATATTAGTAATTATTTCTGTAATTGGATGTTCTACTTGTATTCTAGTATTCATTTCTAGGAAATAATATTCTCCTTCACTGTATAAAAACTCTACTGTCCCTGCACTAGTATAATTAATATATTCTGCAGCTTTTATTGCACTTTCACCCATTTTTTCTCTCAATTCTTCAGTCATAATTGGTGATGGTGCTTCTTCAATTAATTTTTGGTGTCTTCGTTGAATAGAACATTCTCTGTCAGCTATATGGATTGTGTTTCCATGGTCATCAGCTAAAATTTGAAATTCAATATGTCTTGGCTTTTCAATATATTTTTCAATAAATACTGTTGAGTCTCCAAAGTTTGTTGAAGCTACTGATTGTGTGGATTCAATTGCGCGTATTAATTCATCTTCTTCATAAACAGTACGCATACCAATTCCTCCACCTCCTGCTGATGCTTTAACAATAACAGGATAACCAATAGATTCTGCAATTTTTACAGCTTCATCAATATCAGTTACTCCATTTTCTGTTCCTCCAATAACAGGAACTCCTGCCTTTTTCATCAACTTTTTAGAGGTGATTTTATCTCCCATAGATTCAATGACTTTTCCACTTGGTCCGATAAGTGTTATTCCATTTTTCTCGCATTGTTTTCCAAGTTCTGAATTTTCAGCTAAGAAACCATAACCTGGGTGAATAGCTTCTGCCCCTGATTCAATAGCTATGTCCATTATTTTATCAATGTTAAGGTAGCTCTTTGAAGGAGAGGGATTACCTAATGCATATCTTTCATCTGCATAATTAGTATAAAGAGATGTTTTATCAGCATCAGAGTAAATGGCTACGCTTTTAACATCTAATTCACGACAAGCTCTCATTATTCTTATAGCTATTTCTCCTCTATTGGCAATTAATACTTTATCAAACATTTAGAGCCTCTTTTAGTTTTGATTAACATATAATTCTTTAATTAATATTTAATTATTTAAATATATAATTTTTAATTTTAGTTTATTTCAGTTTTCTATAGATTCTAAGTTTCTATAGATTTTAATAAATTATTTAAACATTTTATATCTATTTAAATACTTTATACTTGAGTAATATAATAATAAATTATGATAGTTATAGATAAATTATAATAATAATTATAAGTAGACTATAATAGTTAAGATAAATTATAATAATAATTATAAATAGACTATAATAGTTATAAATAGATTATAATAATCATAAATAGAATATTGATAATTAATATAGATTATAATAAACATATATATTATTAATATATTATAAATAATTTTTTAAAATTTTTTTAGTATAATATTAATGAGTTATCTAATAATAAGAATGAATTAATTAAATAGAATTAATTATTAGAATTAATATAAAATATAAAGAGAATCAATATAAGAAATCTAATATAAGAAACCCAATATAAGAAATTTAATATAAAAAGAATCAATTAGTATTGAATCATTAAATTATATAAGGTCAAATATGAAAATCACAAAAAAAAGGCATTTAGAAATAGCTATTGAAAATATTCCAAGATTTGAATCTCCTAAAATTGATTTTGAACAGTATCCTACTTCTGCTTCAATTGCTGCTGATCTTTTATGGAATGCAAGAAGCTTAGGTGACATTTCTAATAAATCAATTCTTGATTTAGGTTGTGGGACTGGTGTATTTGCTATTTCTTCAATGTTTCTTAATGCTAATTGTGCAACAGGAGTTGATGTTGATTCTTCTGCTATAAAAATTGCACGAAATACTGTTAATGATATGAATATTTCCAATATTAATTTTATTGTTGATGATGTTTATAATTTACATAAAAATGATGGTTTTAACTTTAAATTTGATACAGTTATTACAAATCCTCCTTTTGGAGCTCAATCTAGAGGTAAAAGAGGTGTTGATAGAATTTTCATGGAATTAGCTATGGACTTTGCAGATGTTGCTTATTCATTCCATATAGCAGAAACTAGGGATTTTGTAGTTAATTATTATGAAAATTTAGGAGGAAAAATAACTCATGAATTTTTTTATAAGTTTCCATTATTAAATACTTATGAATTTCACACTCAGGAAAGTAGAGATATTGACGTGATTGTTTTTCGAGTTGTTAATTCTTCTTAATTCTTTTTGTTTTTAATTCTATTTAAAATTCCAAATTTTTATTACATTATTTATTATAAATATTAGCAAAGTTTAAATACTTATTTAACTAAAATTTAATAATATATATTCAATTGAATATATCAAGATTATTAAGAAAATATAGAGAAATTTGTAGCTGGTATTTAGTTAACCCTAATATATTAATATACAAATAATATACCAATTTTAATTATATATCATTTTTAAATCATTTTTGATTATATAATTAATAATTAAATTTAATTATTAAATTTAATATTAAATCTAATCATTAAATGATTAAAATCTAAAAAGTTTAATTATAGTTTAATTACCAATAAGTTTATTAAAAGTTAATAAATTAGGATGCTAATGTAATAATTCTCTGGCTACCAGTATTATAATTGATATAATATTGAGTTGTAATTTACTTAGTGATAGCTATGTCAGTTTAATGACAAGCTTTATATATAGATGAAGATAAATATCTATAAATGCATAAAAAACAGGTTTCTATATTCATTCCAGATTCATTCTTAAGTGAGACATCTGATTTAAAAATTAAAACTTCTAAAATTGGAGTTATAGGTAGGGCTTTAGCTTTATTTAAAATTGATCAGATTGTTATATATAAGGATCTTTCTCAAAATGATGATAAATATGTAACTGACGCTGATTTCATGGCTGATGTACTCGAATATATGGATACTCCTCAATATCTTAGAAAAAAAGTATTTCCTATTCGTTCTGAGTTAAAGCATGTAGGGATCCTCCCTCCTCTTAGAACTCCTCATCATCCTACTGAATCTGATTTAAAAGTCGGTGATTATAGGCAGGGATTCACTGTCAAGAGAAATAAGAAAGGGACTTATATTGATATTGGTATGAAAATGGATAGTGATATGAAAGGTATGGAAAATCTGGCTTTTTGCAAAGAACAGCTAAGTGTAAATAAAGTTTTTAGCTTTAGAGTCACTAAATTAGCTAAAGAGGTAATAGTCACACCCGATGAACCGGATGACGTTTACTGGGGATATAAGACATTATCCACACATAAAAGTCTTAAAAATAGCTTGAAATTAGTTAATCCCGATTTTGTTGTTGAAACAACAAGATATGCAGATACAATAAATTCTATTTTTAATGAATTTGAAGAAAAATTAGATAAAGCTGATAATATTGCTATTGTCTTTGGAGGACCTTATTCTTCTATTTCGGAAGATTTAAGTGGATTTTCTTGGGATTTAGTTAAACTAAATACAATTCCTTCCCAGGGAACTGAAACTGTAAGGACTGAAGAGGCAGTCATTTCGACTTTGTCAATTATAAATATGTTGCTAAATTTCTGTTGATGAAATTAACTTTAGAAATAATAAATCTTCGAGATAATAAATTTTTAAAAGATAATAAGATAATAAATCTTCAATAATTTATTATATGCTTTATTTATAGATTTATTATAATATGTTAATGGAAATGAAAGTAAGCAAGCATTAATGTTTTGATTATAGTATTGAACTATAATTTGTAAATCGAGCTTTTATATTGCTATTTGTTAGCCATAATGCTATTTTAATTAGATGTTCGTTGCTCAAGTGACTTTGCTCTTTGATTAACATTCGTTATTAATTTAGCTAGAGCTATCTAAATTTCATGTTTATCTAGTAATATTGCTATATTTAACATACTAAAATTGTTAGGATTATTTTATGCAATATTCTAATTATTAGATATATTCTATCTATTAGATATAATTCTAACTATTAGTATTCTATTTATTAGATATATTCTAATTATTAGAGATATTGTAAATATTTAGAAATATTGTAAATATATATTGTAAATATTAATAATATTCTAATTAGATGTATTCTAATTAAGAATAATATTCTAATTAAATTCTAATCAAGTATGCTAAATTATTACTTTATTACTATTTATTAAATAAATCTAAATTTAATTAATAAGTAAATTTAATATTGTTTAATTAATATTGAACTAATTAATAATTATTAATTAAGGAAACTAATATACAGAATAAAAATAAATACAAAAAGATGTAATAAAAGGAGGTTAAATAAATGGTTAGACATCACCAGCCAAGGAAAGGATCAGTTGCATTCAGTCCTAGAAAAAGAGCTGCTAAAGAGACACCAAGAATAAAATCTTGGCCTCAAGAAGATGAGTCAAAGTTATTGGGACTCGCTGGATACAAAGTTGGTATGACACATGCTATGATGGTTGATAATGATAAAAATTCTCCAACCAGTGGTATGGAAGTATTCACACCTGTAACTATTCTTGAAGTACCCCCTGTTGTAGTAATGGGAGTACGTGCATATGAAAAAACTACTTATGGATTAAAAGTTATTACTGAAGTTCTTGCAGATAATTTAGATAAAGAACTTTCTAGGAAAGTTTCACTTCCAAAGGAATATAATCAATCTGAAGCTATTGCAAAGATTCAGGAAGCTTTAGAAGAAACTGTAGATATTAAAGTTTTAGTTCACACAAACCCTAAAGTAACATCTGTTCCTAAGAAAAAGCCGGAAATATTTGAATGTGGTATAGGTGGAAAAACTGCAGAAGAAAAATTAAACGCGGCTCTTGAATTGTTGGGCAATGAAGTAAAAGCTACTGACGTATTTTCTGATGGTCAGTATGTTGATTCTATTGCTACTACTAAAGGAAAAGGATTCCAAGGCCCTGTTAAAAGATGGGGTATTAGGATACAGTATGGTAAAGCTGCTAGGAGTAGTAAAAAGAGACATATAGGATCTATGGGTCCATGGACACCATCAAGAACTATGTGGACAGTACCTCAAGCAGGACAAATGGGTTACCATAAGAGAACAGAATATAACAAAAAAATCTTGAAAATTGGAGATTCATCTGAAGTCGATGCAGTCAACCCAGATGGAGGATTTATTAAATATGGTTTAGTTAAAAACGACTATATTATGGTTAAAGGGTCTCTTCCTGGTCCAACTAAAAGATTAGTTATTCTCAGAAAAGCTATGAGGGCAAAAGGTAAGTCCAATGACGCACCTCAAATTAATTATATAAGTACAAAATCTAAACAAGGTGTCTAAATATTCAAATGTTATTTTTCTCGGATATCAAAGTTTTTAGTGTTTAAAAGGTGTAGATCATGAAAGTTAATGTTTATACAATGGAAGGAGAAGTCAAAGAAGAGATTGAACTTCCAGCTATTTTTAATGAAGAATTTAGACCAGATCTTATAAAGAGAGCAGTTATTTCTTCACAAACAGCAAGAATACAACCATGGGGATCTGATCCTATGGCAGGTAAGAGAACTTCTGCAGAATCTTGGGGTTCAGGTAGAGGTGCAGCTATGGTACCAAGAATTAAAAATGGTTCTAAAGCAGCATTTATTCCACAAGCTATTGGTGGAAGAAGAGCTCATCCTCCAAGACCTCAAAAAGTTTATCATGAAAAGATAAATGTCAAAGAAAGAAGATTTGCTATTAGATCTGCTATTGCAGCTACATGTAATCAAAATCTTGTGGAAGAAAGAGGACATAATGTTGAAAATGTTCCACAACTACCTTTAATTGTTGATGACGAACTTGCAACTATTAAGAAAACCAAAGAAACTAGGGAAATTTTCAAAAATTTAGGAATTTTTGAAGATATTTCTAGAGCAAAAAAAGGTAGAAAAATTAGAGCAGGTAAGGGTAAACTAAGAGGTAGAAAATACAAAAAAGCTAAAGGACCTCTAATAGTTGTTGCTGATGATAAAGGAATTAGCTTGGGTGCGAGAAACCATGCTGGTGTAGATGTTGTAACTGTTGAAAATCTTAATGCGGAATTATTAGCTCCTGGTACTCATCCAGGTAGATTAACTATATTTACTAAATCCGCTATCGAAAAATTAGGAGGATTATTCCAATAGATTCCTTATTGGGAATTATTTGTTGGAATAATTAAGAAGGTGGATAACATGGATCCGTATTCAGTTATTGTTAGACCTCATGTTACAGAAAAAACTATGAATCTAATTGATCAAAGAAATGAACTTACTTTTGTTGTTTTAAGAGAAACTGATAAAAAAGCTATCAAAAATGCTTTTGAATATTTATTTGATGAGAAAGTTAAAAGCGTAAATACTCATATAAATTCAAAAGGACTTAAGTTAGCATATATTTCTTTAGTTGAAGAAAATGCTGCAGAAGATGTAGCTGTTAAAATGGGAGTATTCTAGATAGGGAATATAAAGGATACAAACATATAAGGAGAATAAAAAATGGGAAAACGATTAATACACCAAAGAAGAGGAAGAGGAACTCCTGCTTATCGTAGTGCTTCTCATCGTTTTAAAGATAAGATCCAATATAGGACTTATGATGAAATTGAAAAAAAGGGAAGTTTAAAAGGAAAAGTTATGGATATTGTTCATGATCCTGGAAGGTCTGCTCCTATTGCTCAGGTTAAATTTGAAAATGGTGAAAAAAAGTTCATATTAGCTCCTGAAAGTATTCAAATTGATGATGATATTGAATGTGGTGTTTCAGCTCCAATAAGTTTTGGTAACTCTTTACCTTTAGCTGAAATCCCTGAGGGAACTCCAATTTATGATATTGAAAATAGACCAGGAGATGGTGGAAAATTTGTAAGATCTTCTGGAACTTATGCTTCTTTAATTACACATGATGTTGATAAGGCTGTTATTGAACTTCCATCTGGAGAGTTAAAATCTTTCAATCCAGCATGTAGGGCAACTATCGGTGTTGTAGCAGGTGGAGGAAGAAAAGATAAACCATTCCTTAAAGCAGGTAAGAGATGGCATGCCTTTAAAGCTAAGGGTAAGAAATCTATGACTGTAAGAGGGGTAGCTATGAATGCAGTAGATCACCCGCATGGTGGAGGAAACAGACAACATCCTGGACGACCTACTACAGTTTCTAGACATACACCTCCAGGAAGAAAAGTTGGTTCTATTGCGGCTAGAAGAACCGGTAAGAGAAGATAATACTAAGGATGTGACTGTTTGGCAAGAAAAATATTTAAATATCAAGGTTATACTCTAGAGGAATTACAAAAAATGTCTTTAGAGGATTTAATGAAAATATTACCAGCAAGGCAAAGAAGATCTTTAAAAAGAGGATTTTTACCAAGGCAACAAACTGTGCTGGATAAATTTAGAAAGTTGAAAAAACAAGAACAAAAAGGTGGAAAACCTCTGGTTATCAAAACTCATTGTAGAGATATGATGGTTTTACCTGAAATGGTAGGAACTATTTTTGGTATTTACAATGGTAAAGAGTTTGTTGAAGTTGAATTGACTGCTGAAATGATTGGTTGCTATTTTGGTGAATTTGCACCAACTAGGCAAAGAGTTCAACATGGAGACCCAGGTATGGGAGCTACCAGATCATCTATGTTCGTGCCTCTTAAATAGGGTTGCAATGAGTAAGATTTGTATATAAGAACAAAATTGGCTTGTTGTTAAATAAATAAGGAGATTATTTTATGGCTGATATTAAATATGCTTATAATGATGAAGATGGCTCTAAAACAGCTCGTGCTATGGGTAAAACTCTTAAAATTTCTCCAAAGCATTCTGTTGAGATATGTAGGGCAATAAGAGGAATGGATGTAGAAAAAGCAAAAAATTACTTAATTGAAGTAATTGACATGAAAAAGGCAGTTCCTTTTAAAAGACACAATAAAAAAGTGGGACATAGAAAAGGATTAAATGGATGGCCTAGTGGAAGATATCCAGTTAAAGCAGCTAAACAAATTTTAAAAATTTTAGAAAATGCTGAAGCTAATGCTGAATATAAAGGTATGGACACTGAAAACTTAAAGATTGTACATATTTCTAGTCATAGAGGTTTTGTAATAAAAGGTGGAATTCCAAGAGCATTTGGAAGAGTAACTCCATTTAATACACCTACAACCCATGTACAAATTGTTTTAGGGGAGGCTTAAATTAATGATTGAAAAAGATTTTGTCACTGAAGGTCTTAGAAGGACTAAAATTGACGAATATTTAGAAAATGAACTTGAAAGAGCCGGTTATGGTGGAATGGATGTTCAGGTAACTCCTTTAGGTACAATGGTAGTTGTATATGCTGAAAGACCAGGAATGGTTATTGGTAGGGGTGGAAAAACTGTAAGGGCTATTACACAAACTCTTAAAAATGATTTTGATCTTGATAATCCTCAAGTTGAAGTTAAAGAGGTTGATGTACCTGAGCTCAATCCAAAAATTATGGCTTATAAAATTGCATCAATGTTACAAAGAGGAATGCACTTCAGAAGGGTAGCTTATTCAACTATTCGTAGAATTATGGGTGCTGGTGCTCAAGGTGTAGAAGTAACTATTTCTGGTAAAATTAGAGGATCCAGATCTGCTGTTGCTAAATTTGTAGAAGGATATATTAAAAAATGTGGAGAACCATCAACAAGGTTTGTTAAAGAAGGTTTCGCAACTGTACAATTAAAACCTGGTGTTTTAGGGATTTTTGTTAGGATAATGCCTCCTGAAGCTGTTTTACCAGATAAAGTTGATATTTTGCCTCCAACATTGGAATCTTCTGAAGAATCTGAAGAATCTACATCTAATGAAGTTGTTGTTGATTTAGAAGTAGATGATGTAGCTGATGCTAAAGTTGCTGAAGAAGAAGTAGAAATTGATGAAGTAGAACTTGAAGAATTAGAGGAGCTTGAAGAAATTGATTCTGAATCTGAAGATGAAATTGCTGATGAAGAAATTTCAGAAGAATCAGAAGAATCAGAGGAATCTGAAAAATCAGAAAAAGCTCCAGATGAGACTTCAGAAGGATAGGATAATTAAAATCCATCCTTTAAAATTAATATTTATTTATTAAGAGTTGAAGTAAATGGCGATTTTAAGAAGTAGAGAAATTTGGGAAATGGAAGTTGAGGACATTCAAGAAAAATTGATTGAACTCAAAGCAGAACTAGCTAAAAATATTTCTAAAAGTTCTGCTGCTGGGGTTAATGAAAATCCTGGTAAAATCCGAGAACTTAAAAGGACTATTGCTCGGGTTCTTACAATTATGAACCAAAAACAGAAGGAGAACTAAATGAAAATCTGTGATGTATGTGGTCTTCCTGAAGAACTTTGTGTTTGTGAAGAAATTGCAAGAGAAGTTCAAACTGTAAAAGTTTATACAGTTAGAAGAAGATTCGGAAAACTTATGACAATTGTAGAAGGTATAGACGAACATGATATTGATATTAAAGAGCTTACTAAAGAATTAAAAGCTAAATGTGCTTGTGGAGGTACAGCTAAAAAAGGTCAGATAGAACTTCAAGGTGACCATAAAAGGAAAGTTAAAGAAGTTTTATCTGATATGGGGTTCTCTTCAGACACTATTGAAATCAGAGATTCTGATAAAAAATTCAATAAAAGGAGACATTAATCTTTAGAAAATTAAGTTAAATGATTATTATATTATTATTAATAAAAATTATTAGTAAAATATTTTTTAGTAAAATATTTTAGTGAATATATTTATTGGTAAAATATTATTATTGATAATAATACTATAAATATCTTATAAATTTTGTTATAATTTTTAATAATCATATAATTATCTATATCATTTATATTATATCATTTAATGTCATTAAAACCTACTATCCAATTATTAGATAATATGATTACCTCAAAAAATATTTTTCATCATGAGTTGATTGGATTATATTTAAAGGTTGTTGAAAGTTCTAATAGTTTTTTAATTGGAATTAGTGGGAAAATCATAGATGAAAGGAAAAAAACTATCTCTGTTGAAACTGAAACTGATGAAATTAAAATTATACCTAAAGATGTTTCAATTTTTCAATTATTCCTTCCAAATGGAGAATTAGTTGAAATAGACGGAAAGATTTTAGTTAGCCGTCCTGAAGATAGAATTAAAAAGAAATATAAAAAATTGTAATATTAAAAATTGTAATATTATGATATTACTGTTAAAAAGTTATATTGGTGATAATATGGTTGGTCTTAATGTTCAACAAGTAGAAGCTGAATGTAATGATTCTAACTGCCCTTTTCACGGAACTTTACCAGTTAGGGGACAAGTCCTTGAAGGAATTGTTGTTAGTGATAAAGCAGAAAGGACTATTACAGTAGAACGCAGTTTCTACAAGTTCATACGAAAGTATGAAAGATATGAAAAGAGAAAATCAAAAATTAATGTTCACAAACCTGATTGTTTCAATGTAAAAATCGGAGATTCAGTCAAGGTTGCAGAATGCAGACCTTTAAGTAAAACTAAACATTTTGTTTTAGTAGAAGTAAAAGGAGACAACTAAATGAAAACTCTCACATCTAATGTATCTAAATCTCTGCCTATTGGGGCTCGTCTCAGTTGTGTAGATAATACAGGTGCACGTGAAATAGAAATTATATCTGTTAAAGGATATAAAGGAGTACGTAGAAGACTTGATGTTGCAGGTGTTGGCGATCTTGTAGTTGCTTCTGTAAAAAAAGGTACTGCTGATATGCGTAGAGAAATTGTCAATGCTGTTGTTGTAAGACAAAAGAAAGAATATCGTCGTGCAGATGGTTTTCGAGTGAAATTTGAAGATAATGCGGCTGTTATTATTACTCCCGAAGGAGTATTAAAAGGGTCTGAAGTTAGAGGGCCTGTTGCTAAAGAAGCAGCAGATAGATGGCCTAGTGTTGGAAGTGCTGCAAGCATTTTGATTTGATTAATGAATGGTGATAAAATGTCAAAACAACCAAGAAAACAAAGAAAAGCTCTTTACAATGCACCTTTACATCTTCGCCGTAACATTATGAGTGTCACTTTAAGTAAAGATTTAAAAGAAGACTTTGGAAAAAAATCTTTACCTATTAGAACTGGTGATACTGTACAAATCATGCGTGGGGAATTCAAAGGGCATGAAGGAAAAGTTGAAAAAATAGACTCTAGAAATTATAAAATTATTATTGAAGGAGCTACTTTAAGTAAACCTGATGGAAATTCAGTTTTCTTCCCAATTCACCCATCTAATTTGATGATTGTTAATGCAGATTTAAAAGACGAAAGAAGAAGCAGAATTATTGACAGGAAGGGATAAAATGGCAAAAATGGGATCAAGAAAACATCTTAAAAGATTCAAAGCTCCTAAAAGTTGGCCTATTAGTCCAAAAGAAAATAAATGGACGGTCAAACCTGCAGCGGGACCTCATGCTATTGAAGATTCTTTATCTTTACTCGTTGTAATTAGGGATATTTTAGGTTTAGCTGATAACTCAAGAGAAGCAAAAAGAATTATTAATACTGGCAAAGTATTAGTTGATGGTAGAGCTAGAAAAGATTACAAATATCCAGTAGGTTTTATGGATGTAGTTGAAATTCCAACATCTGAAGATTTTTATAGAGTTTTACCAGATTTAAAAGGTAGGTTAACTCTTCACCCTATTTCAAAAGAAAATAGTGGATTTAAATTGTGTAAGATAACAAATAAAACTACACTCAAAAAAGGTAAAACTCAATTAAACCTCCATGATGGTAGAAATGTTCTTGTAGAAGATTCTTTTTCTGCTAGTGATGTAGTAAGTTTAGCTGTTCCTGAACAAGAAATTACAGATAATTTCAAGTTTGAAGAAGGTGCTTTAGTACTTATTACTGGTGGTAAACATATTGGTGAGATTGGTAAAATTAATGAAATTAATATTAATAAATCATCTAATCCTAATACCGTTGTTGTTGAAAATGATAAAAAGGAGAATTTCCTTACATTAAAAGATTATGCGTTTGTTATAGGTAAAGACAAACCTGCAATATCACTTCCAGGAGGTAAATGATGAATCCTATGGAAGAAATTGTCATAGCTAAAGCTACTTTAAATATTGGTGTTGGAGAGTCTGGAGAAAGATTATCTCGTGCTATGAATCTTTTATCTAATTTAACTGGTCAGGAACCAGTAAAAACTTTTTCTAAAGTTACCAATCCTGAATTTGGTATTAGAAAACACCAACCTATTGCTTGTAAAGTTACTTTACGTGGTGAAAAAGCTGATAAGGCTATTAAAATGGTTTTAGATGGTATTGGCAATAGTTTAAGAGAAAAACAATTTGATGATCAAGGTAATGTTTCTTTTGGTATAGCAGAACATATTGATATTCCAGGAATTCGTTATGATCCAGATATTGGTATATTTGGTATGAATGTTTCTGTTACTTTTGAAAAACCTGGTTATAGGATTAAAAGAAGAAAAATTCAACAAAAGAAAATTCCTAAAAGACACATGGTCAAAAAAGAAGAGACTATTAAATATATGAAAGATAATTTCCAAGTAAATATTGATCAGGAATGATTTTTATTGGATTTATGTTTATAATTAGTTAATAATTAATTTGAATAATTAATTTTTAAATAATTAATTTTAATAATTAAGGTTAAATTGATAAGGTGATATGTTGCCAAGAAAATACGGAAAAGCAGCAAAAAAATGTAGTCGTTGCGGTGATCATTCTGCTATGGTTAGTCGTTATGGACTTATGTTATGTAGGCAATGTTTTAGAGAGATTGCTCCTAAAATTGGATTTAAAAAATATAATTAGAGGTGTTAATTATGACTCTTATGGATCCTCTTGCTGATGCTCTTACTAATATAAGAAATAATGAACTTCAAGTTAATGAATCATGTTCTATTTCTCCTGCCTCTAAATTAATTGGGCAAGTTTTGAGTACAATGCAAAGAGAGAATTATATTGGTGAATTTGAATATATAGATGACAAAAAGGCAGGAAAATTTCAAGTTGAACTTGAAGGTAACATCAATCAATGTGGTGTTATAAAGCCGCGTCATTCTGTTAAGAAAGATGAATTTGAGAAATTTGAAAAAAGGTATTTACCAGCAAAGAATTTTGGAATTTTAATAGTAACCACTCCTGAAGGTATCATGACTCATAAAGATGCCAAAGAAAGGGGTATTGGTGGCCGTTTGTTGGCTTATATGTATTAGGTGATAGAATGGTTTTAGCTGCTAATATTACCGAAGAAATAGATATTCCTGAAGATGTAAATGTTACAATTGGGGATAATGTAATAATTAAAGGACCTCAAGGTGAAGTGTCTCGAAAATTTACATATCCTAATATATCTATGAAAAAAGAAGATGATAAAATAGTTTTAGAAACTTCTTTTCCTAAAAAGAAAGATAAGTCAATGATTGGAACTACTCGTGCTCATATTAATAATATGATTACTGGTGTTACTGAGGGATTTACTTATCATATGAAGATTGTATTTGCTCACTTTCCAATGAATGTAAAAGTAAACGGAAATAAAGTTAATATTGACAATTTCCTTGGTGAAAGGCATCCTCGTACTGCTAAAATTGTTGGTAGTGCAAAAGTTAATGTTAAAGGGGATGAAGTTACTGTCACAGGTATTAATAAAGAGGATGTTGGTCAAACTGTGGCTAACTTAGAGCAAGCTACTAAAATTAAGGGAAGAGATCCAAGAGTATTCCAAGATGGAATATATCTTATAGATAAAGCTTAAAATAAAGAAGTTTAAAATAAAATACTAAAAATTCATTATTTATAATATTTATTGGTGATTCAATGAAGAAAAAATTCAAAAGACAAGAATACGCCAGATATAAAAAGCTTGGAATAAAATGGAGACGTCCAAGAGGGAAAACTAGTAAAATGAGAAGATATGAAGCAGGAAAACCTGCAATGCCTTCTATTGGTTATGGTTCTCCTAAATCCGAAAGGGGATTACATCCATCTGGATTTAAAGATATTCTTGTTAGAAATATGTCTGAATTAGAAAATTTAAATCCTGAAACTGAAGCTGGTAGAATTAGTGCTAGTATTGGTAAAAAAAAGAAGGAAATGATGTTAAATAAGGCATCAGAATTAGGAATTAAAATTTTAAATAAGTAAATTAAATAAATTAATTAATAAAATTAAATGTATTGCTATTAATGTATTAATATTTAATATATTACTATTAATGTATTGAATAAAATCTATAGGATGAAAATCATGGAATAAATTTAAATCTAGGAATAAGTTTATGATTTATGGATTTATTGGGTATATGTTTATACTTTATTCTAATAGCGTTTTTTAATAGGTATTTTTTAATAGATGTGTTTTTAATTTATTAATGTTAAAAGTTAAGGGAGCTTGAATAATAATTATAATTGTTATTTATAACATTATATTTTTAATATTATTGTTTATAATATTCAAGCTAATAAAAGCTAAAATGGAGGTTTATTATGAATCTTACCACTCAAAAGAGATTAGCTGCAAGTATACTTAAGGTTGGGGTTAATAAAGTATGGATTGATCCTGAACAAATTGAAGAAGTATCAAGGGCTATTACAAGAGAAGGTGTTAAGCAGCTAATTGATCAAAAAGCTATAAAAGCTAAACCTCAAAAAGGTATTAGTAGTTATAGATCAAAAAAATTAGCTGAACAAAAGAAAAAAGGAAGAAGAAAAGGTAGAGGTAGTATTAAAGGAGCTAAATACGCAAGAACTCCTAAAAAACAAGCTTGGATGACTACCATCAGAGCTTTGAGAAAAGATCTTAAAACTATGCGTGATGCAGAGGAGATCGATGTTACTACTTATCGTAAATTGTATAGAATGGCTAAAGGCGGAGCTTTTAGAAGTAAATCTTATATGAAAACCTATGCCAGGGATCATGATTTGATTAAATAAGGAGGAATGAATTTGGCACAAGGATCAAAATATAAAGTAGCATTTAGACGAAGAAGAGAAGGAAAAACTAATTATAATGCTAGAATGAAACTAGTAGATTTAGATAAGTCTAGATTAGTAATTAGGATTTCTAATGCTAATGTTATTGCTCAAATTATTAATGTGGGGGAGAACGGAGATGAAACTGTTGTTTCTGCACATTCTAAAGAATTACAAAAGTTAGGTTGGTTAGGTGGAACTAAGAACACCAGTGCAACTTATTTGACTGCTTATTTATGTGCTAAGAAAGCTTTAGATAAAGGTGTTAAAAAAGCTGTTTTAGACATTGGATTAAAATCATCTATTAAAGGGGCTAAAGTTTTTGCTGGTGTTAAAGCTGCAAATGATGCAGGATTAAATGTTCCTTATGGTGAATCTATTGTACCTGATGATGATAGAATAGCTGGTGTACATATTGCAGAATATGCTAAGTCTTTAGACGATGAAGAAGTTAAAAAACATTTTTCTAAATATTTAGAAAGAGGACTTCAACCTGTAGACTTACCTAATCATTTTGAAGAAATTAAAAATAAAATTGAGAAGGCTTGAGGGGTACTATGAGTTTTAATATGGAAGACTGGGAACCTAAAACAAAAGTTGGTAGAATGGTCAAAGATGGTACCATTACTGATATTGATGAAATATTTGAAAAAGGTTTCCCAATAATGGAATTAGAAATAGTTGATGCTTTACTTCCAGATTTAGAAGAAGAAGTAATGGATGTAAATTTAGTCCAAAGAATGCACAAATCTGGAAGAAAAGTTAACTTTAGAGTAATTGTTGCAGTTGGTAACAAAAATGGTTATGTTGGCTTAGGTCAAGGTAAAGCTCGTGAAGTAGGTCCAGCTATTAGAAAAGCTGTTGATGATGCTAAATATAATATTATCAAAGTTAGAAGAGGCTGTGGAGATTGGGGTTGTGTATGTGGAAGAGAACATACTGTTCCATTCAAAGTAGAAGGTAAAACTGGAAGTGTTAGTGTTATTTTAATGCCAGCTCCTGCTGGTGTTGGATTAGCTGTTGGAGATGTTGGTAAAACAATATTGAAGCTTGCTGGAATTGCTGATGTATGGTCTCAAACTAGTGGTCAGACTCAAACTACTGTTAATTATGCTAATGCAACTTTTGAAGCATTAAAACAATTAACTAAAGTTAAAGCTAGTGAAAAAGATCTTAAAAATATGGGTGTATGCTCTAGCTAATAGCTATAAATATAGGCTATTATACAATATTTAGGTGATTAAATGTTTTTCGTTGTTAGAGTTAGAGGTACAACTGGTGTTAAAAAGGATATTGCTGACACTTTAAAAATGTTAAGATTAACTAGAATAAATCATGGAGTTTTAATAGAAGATACTCCTAGTTTTGATGGTATGCTTCAGAAAGCTAAAGATTATATTACTTGGGGAGAAATTGACTCTGAAACTTTAACTGAAGTTATTTCAAAAAGAGGAAAATTTGTTAGTGGAGAAAAAATCACTGATGAACTTTTAGCAGAAAAAACTCAATATTCTTCTATTGGAGATTTATCTAATGCTCTTATTAATGGTGATGTTAAAGGGGAAGATATCGAAATTAAACCAGTATTTAGATTACATCCTCCAAGAAAAGGTTATGAAGGTATTAGAAGTTCAATTAAAGAAGGCGGATCTTTAGGTTATAGAGGAGAATCTATTAAAGATCTAGTCAAAAAAATGAGCTAATGAGCTATTAATGATCTTTTAACTAATGTAGGTGTTATAATGATTAGAAAAACTCGTAAAATTAATAAAATGAGAGGTTCTAGGTCTATTGGTGGAGGCTGCACTAAAAAAAGAAGAGGTGCAGGTCATAAAGGTGGTAAAGGTAAAGCTGGAATGGGCAAACATCATTGGACTTGGACTGTTAAAAATGATCCAAATCATTTTGGGAAATATGGTTTTAAAAGACCTCAAAAAATGACTAATAAAATTAAACCTGTTAATATAGGATATCTAGATGATAATTCTGAAAAATTATTAGCTAAAGGAATAGCTACTAAAGAAGGAGATACTATAGTTATTGATGTGACTGATTTAGGTTATGGTAAAGTTTTAGGTAAAGGAAATTTGTTAAAACCTTTAATAATTAAATCTCCTGCATTTTCTGCTTCTGCAGAAGATAAAATACAGAAAGCTGGTGGAGAAGCTATAAAATTATAGTTAATCTTCTAATATTTAATATATCATGTACTATATTAGATATTTATTAAAAGACTAATTATTATAAATATTTATTATAAATATCTATTATAAATATCTAATTATTAGTTATATGGTTATTCCACTAAATTATAATATAAATATTAAATATACTATAAATATTAAAAATTAAGAAAGATATTATCATTAAGAAAAATATTATCTAAACTTATCAAATTTAGAATTTTTAATATTTTCAATTTATATTGAATAACAATAATGAAATCAAATAATAACCTATAAATACATTGATTTATAGAATACAGTTTACAATTTGTAACAAATATTACAAGTACTGAGGAATAAAATGATCTTAGATTATATAAAACCATTATTTTCTATATTGCCTGAGGTGAAAACACCTATTCATAGGCAAGATTTCAAAGAAAAGCTTAAATGGACTGCCATTGTATTGGTATTATATTTTTTCTTAACACAAGTACCTTTATATGGACTAAGTCCTTTAGCAGTCGATCAATTTGCTCAAATGAGGGCTGTAATGGCCGGTAGTTTTGGTTCAATTCTTACTTTAGGGATTGGTCCTATTGTTACTTCGTCTATTGTACTACAACTTTTAGTAGGAGCAAAAATTTTAAAATTAGATCTTTCTCGCCATGATGATAAGGCATTGTTCCAAGGTACTCAGAAGATTTTAGCTATTGTATTTACAGTATTTGAAGCTGCTGTTCTTGTATATACTGGAAGTTTAATTCCAACAGACCCTTCACTCTTATGGTTATTAATGCTCCAATTAATTATTGGTGCATTATTAATACTTTTCCTTGATGAAGTTGTTTCAAAATGGGGTTTTGGAAGTGGTATTGGACTATTTATTGCTGCAGGTGTATCCGAAGCAATTGTTGTTGGAACATTTAATTTCTTACCAACTAAAGCAAGTCCTGGTGTTATGCCTGGAATGATTCCTAAATTCATACAATCCATTACATCAGGTTCTCCTGATCCAACTATATTAATTCCACTAATAGCTACAATTGGTGTTTTCTTAGTAGCTGTTTATGGAGAAAGTATGAGAGTAGAAATACCAATTTCTCATGGACAAGTTAAGGGACATGGAAGAATTAGGGGTTCAGTAGCTAAATATCCTTTAAAATTTATATATGCAAGTAATATGCCAGTTATTTTAACTAGTGCACTTCTTGTTAATGTTTCATTAATGGCTAGTGTATTCCAAAAATTAGGATTTCCTATTTTGGGTCAAGTTGAAGGTGGTAAAGCTATTAGTGGCCTTGCTTATTATTTAACCACTCCTTCAAGCTTAGGAGTAGTTTTTACAGATCCTTTAAAGGTTTTAATATATGGTGTTTTCTTTATTGGTTTTTGTATATTGTTCTCTTGGCTATGGGTAGAAATGAGTGGTTTAAATGCAAAAGAAATTTCTAAACAATTATATAATTCGGGAATTCAAATTCCAGGTTTTAGAAGTAGTAAACGGCAGCTATATAAGATATTAAATAAGTATATTCCTGCTCTTACTGTGCTTGGTGGTGTTTTTGTAGGTTTACTTGCTTTTGGAGCCGATTTAACTCAAGCAGTTGGTGGAGGTACTGGTGTTTTACTTACTGTCGGTATTGTTTACAAACTATATGAAGAAATAGCACAAGAACAATTAATGGATATGCATCCAATGCTTAGAAAATTCTTAGGAGATTAAATATAAATATATAATAATCAATATTGAGGAGATTTAATTGAAATTAGTAGTATTAACTGGGATTCCAGGTTCTGGAAGCACTACTGTTTTAGAAAGTACTTTAAAGAAAGTTGATTATGTCCATTTAAATTATGGGGATGTAATGACTGAGATAGCTATAGAAAACAGTATTGTAAAAGATAGAGATGAGCTTAGAAAATTGTCTCCTGAAACTCAAAAAGAAATTCAAAAACAAGCCGCAGCAAAGATAAAAGAAAGTTCTGCTGATAATAATGTTATTGTAGATACTCATTGTACGATATCTACACCATCTGGATTTTTACCAGGACTCCCTCAATGGGTTCTTGAAGAGTTAAAACCAAATGTATTTGTTTTAATTGAAGCAGATCCTGATGAGATTATGCTTAGAAGAATTTCTGATGAGTCAAGAACTAGGGATTTAGAGATGTATGAAAGCATTAAGTTACACCAAGAAATGAATAGAGCTGCTTCTATGGCATATGCAACTCTTACTGGTGCTACTGTAAAAATTTTAGAAAATCATAATGATCAACTTGATGTGATTGTTGATAAATTATTTGAAGTTTTATAATATAGAAAATAATATGAAGAAAATAAGAGGATAATAAAATGGTTTTAGAAATAATTTTCGGTGGGCTCAGTTGGATTTTTAATCCGATATTAGCTTTAGATCCTATGCCCAATAATCCGATGCTTACAATTTTTTTGATAGCAACTATTATAGCATTTTTCACTACATTAGCTAATAAACTATTAGTTGATCAAGATGAAATGGAATCTTCAAGAGCGGAAATGAAAGAATTCCAAGAAAAGATGAAAGAAGCTCAGATGAGTGGGGATGCTAAAGCTTTGGCTAAAGCTCAAGCTATGCAAAAAGATGTTATGGCAAAACAAGGAGATATGATGAAAAATTCATTTAAACCATTGCTTGTGACTCTTATTCCAATAATGCTAATGTTTTGGTGGATGGGTCAACCTTCAAATCCAATTAATCATGTGATTGTTCAACTTCCTGAGTTTGTTTATTATGTATTATTAGTTCCTGTGTGGCATGGTGTTTATGGTATGTTTTATGGAGGAGGAGGACCTTCTGTACCGTTTATTGCAGGTTGGTTAGGTTGGTACATAATGTGTACTTTTGCTATGACACAAATTCTTAGAAAATTCATGGGCTTTAAAACAGGATTTTAATCTTAAATTATCCTGTAAGCTCTTATTATCATGATTTTTAACCTATGAATATTAACTATAAAATGAATATTACTATAAATATTAAAATATATTCATATATCTTATATTCAATAGGTTATTAATTTTATAACCTCTCATGATCATCTCGCTAATTACAAATAGATCATGAATTAATCAATCTTGAGATAATAATGTGATCATGATGAATCATGAAATTATCTCTAATAGTAAATTAAAATAACATTTTAAATGATATATTAAAAAATTAAATAATATTATTTATTAAATAATATTCAAAAATAGGTGAAAAAATGCCTGAATCAAGATATAGATCTAGATCTTATAAAAGAATTAACAAAAAGACTCCTGGTGGACAAAGTGTCCTAAGATATAAGAAGAAAAAACCAAGTAAGCATATATGTGCTGAATGTGGTGCAATTTTACATGGAGTTCCAAGAGGAAGACCATATGAAATTGGAAAATTATCAAAAACTAAAAAACGGCCTAATAGACCATTTGGAGGAAATTTATGCTCTAAATGTGCTCGTGATTATTTTAAATCAGAGGCAAGGTCCTAATGATTATAACAATCGGTGGTTTAGCGGGTAGTGGAACTACTACAGCAGCTGATGTATTATCAAAAAAAATTGATATTCCTTTTATTTCTGCTGGAAGTATCTTTAGAGATATGGCAAAAGAAAAGGAAATGTCTCTTATAGAATTCAGTAAATATGCTGAAGATAATACTGCTATCGATATTGAACTTGATAAAAGACAATCTGAAATAGCTAAAAATTCTGAAAATCTTATTGTTGAAGGAAGACTTTCTGCTTATTTTGTTGAAGCAGACCTTAGAATATGGTTACTTGCACCATTAGATATTAGAGCCAAACGTGTTTCAAATCGTGAGTCTAAATCTTTGGAGGTAGTTATTGAAGAAACTATTATTCGTGAAGAAAGTGAGGCTTTAAGATATTTAGATATTCATAATATAGATATTAATAATTTTGATATCTATGATTTAGTGCTTAATACTAATAGGTTTAACCCAGATAGTATTGCAGAGATTATATTAACAACATTAAAGGTGATATAAATGGCATCCATAGAAGTAGGAAGAGTATGTGTTAAGACAGCTGGTAGAGAAGCTGGAGAAAAATGTGTAATTATAGAACTCATTGATGAAAATTTTGTAGAAGTTATTGGAGGTTCTGTTAAAAACAGAAGATGTAATATAAATCATTTAGAACCTCTTGAAGAGACTATAGAAGTTTCTGATGATGCTGAAGCTATTAAAAAAGCTTTAGAATCATTATAGTTTAACATCTAATTTCTTTATTTTCATTTTTCTTATTTTATTTTTATTTCTTAATATTTTTATATAATTATTTTTATATAATTATTTTTTTATAATTATTTTTAGCTTAGTTAAATATTTTTTATATTTATTTATATTTTCATGTTAATATTGTTTTTTACATTAATATTATTTTTATATAAATATTATTTTTTTTATATTGATGCTATTTTTCTATTTTCTATGTTAATTTTATTGTTATTTTTTTGTACTTATTTTTTATATTTTTTTTAATTTATATTCATATTTTTTCTAATATTTTTTATATTTTATAAATATCAAAAAACTTATTAATTAGAATACTAAAAATAATGTTATTGTTAATTATAAACTTATTTTAATTTAATCTATTTTGAGGTGTTATATATGACTCTTTTAATAAAATCAAAAGCAAATACAAATCCGAATTATGGTTCTAAACCTCAAGATAGGTCAATCGAAGAACATATATCTAAAGGTGTTATTAATTTAGATAAACCTTCAGGTCCAACATCTCATGAAATAGATTCATGGGTTAGAAGAATTTTAAATTCTGAAAAAACAGGGCATGGTGGAACTCTGGATCCAAAAGTTACTGGTGTTTTACCTATTGGAATTGATACTGCAACTCGTGTAATACAGCTTCTTTTAGCTGCTCCTAAGGAATATGTTTGTTTGATGACTTTACATAATGATATTGATGAAGAAAGTGTAAGAGCTATTTTTAAAGAATTTCATGGTAAAATATATCAAACTCCTCCAGTAAAATCTGCTGTTAAACGAGAATTGAGAGTTAGAACAATACATTATGCCGATATTCTCGAGATAGAGGGTAGAAATGTTCTTTTTAAGATAGGATGTGAAGCTGGAACTTATGTAAGGACCTATTGTAAAGATATTGGTGAAGCACTAGGAGTTGGGGCTCATATGGCAGAGTTAAGGAGAACTCAAGTTGGATCTTTTACTGAGGATAATAATTTAGTAACTTTGCAAGATTTAACTGATGCATATTATTATTGGAATAAAGAGAATAATGAGTCTTATTTAAGAGAATGTATATTACCAATGGAAACAGCTACTGAACACTTATCAAAAGTATTTATTAGAGATTCAGCTGTTGATGCAATATGCCATGGTGCAAATTTAGCTGCTGGTGGAATATCTTCTCTTTCTGATGATATTAAAAAAAATGATGAAATTGTAATATTTACTCTTAAAGGAGAATTAGTGGCTTCAGCTACTGCTCTTTTCAATCTAGAAGATATATTGATGGCTTCTGAGGGAATAATGTTTAATACAAAGAAAGTTTTCATGAATACTGGTGTATATCCAATGATGTGGAAATAATATTTTTATTTTTAATAATTTATTTTATAATTTTTTAATAGAATTCAGCTTTATATTTCATTATATTTCATTATATTTCATTTTATTTCATTATATTTCATTTTATTTCATTTTATTTCATTTTATTTTATTATATTTAATATAATTATTATTATATTAAGGTAAAATTTTTAATAGGGTATTATTATCCTATTAAACTTAAACAATTGTCATATGGATTATTACTGTCCTTATATTATTTATTACTTTCTATAAGAAGTATTACTTTTTTATTTTATTGTATACTCTGATGTTATTACTAATTCTTTATTTTTAAAGCCTTATACTATTTTTTCTAAGTAATACTTTTTTTTATAAATTATAAATTATAAATTATATCTTTTTATAAATATTACTAAATTTTATAAATATTAAGTCTAATAATATAACTATTAAGCTTAAATATTTTCATAAACTGTAAAATAAACCGTAAAGTTTAAATGTATTAAAGTTAAAATATTTGTTTATCCTTAATATGTTACTGTATTATCAATGATTATAATTTAGAAAATATTGTATTTTTACTCTTATAATAATATAATATTAATCATATATTGTAGTTTATTAAGAATTTAATAGTTTATTAATTATTTAATTGTTTATTAATTATTAATAGCCTATCAACTATTTAATTTGTTGAAATTGATATTATTTCAAATTCACAATTTTAGTAAGTTTTTGAAGCTTTTTTCTCAATGAAGTATATATTTCTTCTTGTGAATGTTATGTTTCATTTGCTATATTATCTTGCCGAGATAGTCTAGCCTGGTAAGGCGCAAGACTGGAAATCTTGTGGGGATTTTCCCCGCCTGGGTTCAAATCCCAGTCTCGGCGTTTATTAGTATATAAAACAATTGAGATTTTTTACTATTTATTCATTAAGTTTTATTGAAGTTAAATAAGTGATTTTTATTTTTTAATCTTTTTTAATTTTTTAATCTTTTTGAATTGTTCTAATCGATTTCATTATTCTAATCGATTCTTAATTGTAATATAACTAATAGTGTACTCTTAGGATTTATAATTAATAAAAATCTTTTAATTAATGTTAACTAAGTTTAAATTGTTGAAAACTGTGTTTTGTATTATAATTTTCATGCAAAACATTCGAATCCAGATTTCACGTCTCATGGATTCGCTCTACTAATCGGAGGTTATTTAATGGAAGACGATTTTAAGCACTTGGTGCGTATTTCCAGAAAGGATGTAGATGGTAATAAAACTATTGAACATGCTTTAACCGATATCAAAGGTGTTGGGTTATCCTTATCAAGGTCTCTAGCTTTAGCTATGGGATTTGATTTAAATCAAAAAATAGGATATATCTCAGATGAAGATGTCTTAAAAATTGAAGAAGCTTTAGAAGATCCTCAAAAATATAACATTCCAGAATGGATGTTAAACAGACAACGTGACTATGCTACTGGTGAAACTACTCATTTAATTGAATCTGATCTTGTCATGACTTTGAGAGATGATTTAAACAGAATGAGAAAGACCAGAAGTTATAAAGGAAGAAGACATGAAGTCGGCTTACCTGTAAGAGGTCAAAGAACTAAATCTACTTTTAGAAAAGGTTCATCTGTTGGTGTAAGAAGAAGAAGAGGATAGTTTAGTTTTATAGGCTTATTTTAATGTTATAATATTAGGCTGTGCTTTAAACTTATTTTAATAATTTGATTATTATTTCTGGTTATTATAATTTTGTTTTTGGTTATTATAGCTTTATTATGATTATTATAACTTTATCATGATTATTATAATTAATTTTTTGTTATAATTAATTTTCATAGTAAATCATAGTGAATAAAATCTGATATTATATATTAAGCAATTATTAAGCTAATATTTTTAGTTAAATTATCAATAACATTTTATAAAATAATAAAATTTAGGGAGATTATATAATGGGTCATCCAAGAAAAGCAAGAAAAAAATATGATACTCCACCTCATCCTTGGAATGCTGAAAGAATTAAGTCAGAAAATAAATTAATGGTTAAATATGGCTTAAAAAACAAGAAAGAGATTTGGAAAGCTGACACTTTAGTTAGAAAATACAGTAGGGAAGCAAGATATTTATTAGGTTTCTCTCAGGACCAAGTAGAGGAAGAGAAAAACGAGTTAATTGGGCATTTATCCAGACAAGGTTTCCTTGCAGAAAATGCTAATTTAGAAGATATTCTTAACTTAACTGTTGAAAATGTTTTAAGAAGGAGATTACAGACTGTAGTACATCAAAAAGGGCTTGCTAGAACAGCTAAAGAAGCAAGAATGTTTGTCGTCCATGGTCACATATCTATGAATGATAAAAAGATTGATTCTCCAAGTTATGTAGTTAAACGTGGTGAAGAAGATCTTATAAGTTATTATACTCCTTCAATTGCTAAACAGATTCAAGAATATAATGCTGGAAAAGCAACAGGAAATGATAGTACTGATGCTAAAGGTAGGAATTTTAAAGGTAAATCTGTAGAAACTGGTGCATCTACTGAAAATCCTATCGAAAACACAGAAAATGTGCAAAATCCAGATAAAAATTAATAAATGGTGAAATAATGGCGAAAGATGAAAAATGGGGAATAGCTAATATTTACTCATCATTCAACAACACTATCATCACTGTAACTGATATCACTGGTGCTGAGACTATTTGTCAATGGTCTGGTGGAAAAGTTGTTCGTGCAGATAGACAAGAAGCATCTCCTTTTGCAGCTATGGAAGCAGCTACTAGAGCAGCTGATGATGCTAAAGAAAAAGGATATGTTGGTTTACATATTAAAGTAAGAGCTCCTGGTGGAAATGGTCCAAGAAGCCCAGGTCCTGGTGCACAAGCTACTATTCGTGCTTTAGCTAGGGCAGGTATTAGGATTGGTAAAATTGAAGATATTACTCCAATTCCTCATGATGGTACTGGACGACCTGGTGGTAAAAGAGGAAGAAGAGTCTAAGAAGGGTATATTATGGAAATTGAAGTCAAAAGTAAAGATGAGAATGAAATTGTTTTCATCATTCGTGATGCAGAAGTACCTTTTATCAATGCTATTCGTAGAATTGCTATGATGGAAGTTCCTAAAATAGCAATTGAAGATGTTAACATTGTTCAAAACGATTCAGCAATGTTTAATGAGGTTTTAGCTCACAGATTAGGATTAACTCCTTTAATTTCAAATTTGGATGCTATTGATGGAATGGAGATGGCAGATGAATGTGATTGTGAGGATTATTGTCCTAAATGTAGTGTTTCTTTTACTTTAAATAAAACAGGTCCTGGTGTTATTTATTCCAAGGATTTAGTTTCAACTGACTCAACAATAAAACCAGTATATGACACAATACCACTCTTAAAACTCAAAGAAAATCAAAATGTGGAATTAGAAGCAGTAGCAAAAATAGGTTTAGGTAAAGAACATGCGAAATGGATGCCTACTACTGTTTGTGCTTATAAACAATATCCTAAAATCACTTTTAATGAAGATTCAGAAGTCAATTATGATTTAGCTGATGTTTGTCCGAGAAATATTTTGAAATCTGACAAAAGATCTAAAGTATTAAAAGTGCAGAATATTGAAAATTGTTCTATGTGTAAAGCTTGTGTGAGAGCTGATGAGAATAATTATATTGATATAAGTTTTGAGCCAGAGAATTTCATATTTAAGATTGAAACTGATGGATCTATACCTCCTGAAGAGGTTTTATCAAAAGCTTGTGATGTTTTAAATGAAAAAACAGACAAGTTCATCACGTTTAGTAAAAATTAATATTAGGATAAAGGAGAGAAAACTAATGGCTAGAAGAGTTATCAAAACAAATCCTAACCTCACTGAACTTATAAAAAATCTTAAAGATAAATCTTATAATGAGGAAGTAGCTATTTGGAAAGATGTTGCACAAAGATTAGAAAGGGCAAGTAGAAGACAAGCAGAAGTTAATTTGTCTGATATTAACAGGGTTTCTGAAGAAAATCAAACTGTACTTGTTCCAGGTAAAGTTTTATCTAATGGTAAACTTGACCATGAAGTTAGTATTGCAGCATTAAAATTTTCAAAGACAGCTCAAGAAAAAATTGAAAAATCTGGTGGAGAATGTATTTCTATCAGTGAGATAATCGAGAAAAATCCTAAAGGTAGTAATATAAAGATTGTTGAATAATTGATTTATTCAAACTTATCTGTAAAACTACGATTTATTTAATAAAGGTGTTATTAATGATTATTGATGGAGAAGGACATATTTTAGGAAGACTTGCTAGTGTAACAAGTAAAAAACTTCTTGAAGGTGAAGAAATTGTTGTTCTTAATGCTGAGAAAATAATGCTCACTGGTTCAAAAGATTGGGCTTATGCTAAGTATAAACAAAGACTTGATAGGGCAAGTATTTCTAATCCAAGAGATTTAGGTCCAAAATATCCAAGAAGACCTGAAGAAATTTTTAGAAGAACTGTAAGGGGAATGTTACCAATTAAAAAATCTAAAGGAAGAACTGCTTTTAAAGGTTTAAAAGCCTATGTAGGCGTTCCAAAGGAATTTAATGATTTAGAAACATCTAAAGTACCTGATGCAGAATATGGAAATATTAAGAAAGGAATAGAATTAGGAGAAATTTCAAAACTTTTAGGAGCTAAATTTTAATTTTTAAATTTTAATTTTATTTAAATAAGTTTATTATTTAGATAATACTAGTTAGATAATTTTATTTAGATAGTACTATTTCGATAATGTTATTTAAATAATTTTGTTTAGATAACTTTATAATTTGAATATTTTTATTTAGATTCTTTAATAGTTTTAATTAGGGATGTGTTTTAATGAAAAAAGTTGTTCACACAAGTGGAAAGCGTAAAACAGCTATTGCTCGTGGTACTGTTCAAGAAGGTAAAGGTAGAATTAGGATAAATAAACGTCCAATTGAACTTTATTCACCAGAGCTTGCTAGATTAAAATTAACCGAACCTTTAACTTTAGCTGGTGATTTAGCTAATGATGTTGATATTAATGTCAAAGTTATTGGTGGAGGAGTTATGGGTCAGGCAGAAGCCGCTCGTATGGTTATTGCAAAAGGATTAGTACAGTGGACTAATGATATGGATCTTAAAGAAAAATTTGTTCAATATGATAGAACAATGTTAGTTGGAGATCCAAGACGTTCTGAGCCAAAAAAATATGGTGGTCCTGGAGCAAGAGCTCGTAAACAAAAAAGTTATCGGTGAATCGATAAACTTTTTATATTTTTTTATAAGTATCGATAATTTTATAAGTATCAATAATAAATTAAATAATTTTATTTTTAAAATATTGAATTTTTTAAATTTAAAAATTTTTAAATTTTTTATTATATTATAGAATTAATATTATAAAATTAAATAGAAAATTAAATATAAATAAAAAATCAAATAAAAATTAGATAAAATAGAAAATTAAATAAAAAATTAAATTTATATTTAAATTTATATATTTTATTATAATTAAAAGGAAATGATGATTTAATATGATTCCTATACGATGTATAAGTTGTGGAAAGCCAGTTTCTGCATATTTTGATGAATATAATAGTAGGATGGCTGATGGAGAAGATTCAAAAGCTATTCTTGATGATATGGGTATTAAAAGATACTGTTGTAGGAGAATGTTAATTACTCATGTTGAAACATGGGAATGATGTTTGAGCAGGAGATCTTTCTCTAATCATGAAATTTTATGTATTTGTTAATATTGGTATTTTTTATTATCAATTTTGTATAGTTAGTTAATTATGGAATTAATGAGGATATAAAATGGCAACAAATAAATTAACAAGATTTGAAAAAGCTAGACTTCTTGGAGCAAGAGCTCTTCAACTTTCTATGGGTGCTAAACCTTTAGTAAAAGTATCCGAATCTATTGATCCAATTGACATAGCTGCCTTAGAACTTGAAAATAAAGTTTTACCTTTAGATGTTAAAAAAAATGAATATAATAAATAATAATACAATAAGTAATAAAATAAATAATACAATAAATAATACAATAAGTAATACAATAAGTAATACAATAAATAATATTAGAAATAATATTAGTTATGTAATAAATAATATTAATCTGATATATTTATTATAATGAATAATTAGATAAAAAGAAAATAATTGGATAAAAGATTTTTATTAAAAACATATATTCATTATTAAAATATTAGAAATAAAGATTAAATTTATATATTAAATAATAAATATATTTATTAAATGATAAGTTATTAATAGATAAATTATTAATATATTTACTAATAAGTTTATTTACTATTAATAATTATAATAAGATATTAATATTTAATAAGGTATTAATATTAATTAAAAAATATTTTTATTAAAAATAAATTTTTATTATAAATTATATAATTAAATTAATAATAAATAATATTAGAAATAATATTAGTTAATTAGAAATAATATTATTTATGCAATAATATAATTAAATTAATAGAATATATAGTAAAATTTAATTAATAATTAAGTAATAAATTCAATATTAAATATAAGCAATGGTTTTTAATGGTATTATATTAATCTATAAATCAACTTCTATTTTTAAAAAAGATTTTTAATCTCATTATAGGTTATATGGTTGAAATTATGAAGCATTGAGTTATACTAATTTATATGATCGATTCTCAATAAGTACTTATTAATTATGCACTTATTAATTATGCTAGGATAAGTTAGATTAATAGAATAACTTAGATAATTAATTATTATCTTTGTATTGATTATTAGCTACTTTTAGTAGTTTCTAGTATTCTTAGGACTGTTTTGTATTAGTAATATTATGGGTTTAATGTATCAATAAATCTTAATGAATATCCTTGGGGTGTTTTTTTGGATAGTGTTATAGAAGATGTTCGTGTTAGAAAAATTTTAGATAGTAGAGGAAATGCTACTGTTGAAGTAGATATTCTCACTTGGAATGGGTTTGGACGAGCTGCAGCTCCGAGTGGTGCAAGTACTGGATCTCGTGAAGTTGTTGCATTTCCAGATGGAGGAGTAGACAAAATTATTAGTGAAGTTGAAGATTTAATTTCTTCTGAACTAATTGGAATGGATGCTGAAGATATTGCAGATATTGATTTAGTTTTAAAAGAGATTGATGGGACTGATAATTATGCTTCTATTGGTGGAAATACTACTGTAGCAGTATCTATGGCAGTATCTAAAGCAGCTGCAGCTTCATATAACTTACCACTTTATAAATATTTAGGTGGGAATCTTGTTAATGAAATTCCCTATCCTTTAGGTAATATGATGAATGGTGGAGCTCATGCAGGTGTTAATGCTCCAGATATTCAGGAATTTTTAATCGTTCCAGTTGGTGCAAATAATATTACTGAAGCAGTCTTTGCAAACTCATCAGTTCATAAGAAACTAAAAGAACTTATTCAAACTAAAGATTCTCTTTTCACTGGTGGTAAAGGAGATGAAGGTGGTTGGATTCCTAATGTAAGTAATGATGTTGCTCTAGAAATACAAGCTCAAGCTTGTGAAGAAGTTGGGGATGAAATTGGAATAAAAATTTCTCCTGCTTTAGACATGGCGGCCTCTGAATTTTGGGATGCTAATCAAGAAAAATATATTTATTCCCAAGATAATGTTTCTCGAGATACTGGTGATCAGATTGAGTTTGTTAAAGATATAATTGAAACTTATAATATGATTTATGTTGAAGACCCATTTGATGAAGCTGATTTTGATGGCTTTAAAGAATTAAATTCTCTTGTTGGTGATAAATGTTTTGTTTGTGGTGATGATATATTTGTTACAAATAAAGAGATTTTAGCTAAAGGAATTGAGATGAATGCTGCTAATGCAATCATTATTAAACCTAATCAAATTGGTTCATTATCTGAAACTTATGCGACTGTTAAATTAGCTAAAGAAAACGATGTTGCACCTGTTGTTTCTCATAGATCTGGTGAGACAACTGATGAGACTATTGCTCACTTAGCTGTTGCATTTGGAGCACCTTTAATTAAAACTGGTGCATTAGGTGGAGAAAGAATAGCGAAATTAAATGAGCTAATCCGTATAGAAGAAGAATTATCCAATCCAATAATGGTTAAATTGGATAAATGAACTATTAAATGAAATTATTTGTAATTAAATTTAAAATATTTAAATTATTATATGTTTAATTTACAATATTTAAATTATAATTTATAATTAATTTATGATATTTGAATTACTATTATACTTAATTTACAATATTTAAATGTTTTATACTTTAAAAGTATAATACTTAAATTATGATAAAACCTATATGATATAGAGAGTTTAAAGGAGATATTATGGCAAAGGTAACTGTTGATTATGATAAATGTGATGGTGGAGATTGTGGTGAATGTGCAGATGTCTGCCCTATGGAAGTTTTAGTACTTGAAGGAGATAAAATAGTCATACAAAACCAAGAAGACTGTAGCTTATGTGAAGTTTGTATGGATGTTTGTCCTCAAGAATGTGTTAATGTTGAGGATGATTAATCTTCATAATATATTTTTAATAATATATTTTCATTAATGTATTTTAATAATAGCTAAATTTTTAAATTATATATAAGATTATAAATTAATATAAAGGTGATATATTGTCAGAATTATTAATACCATTAGAGGAATACTTAGCAGCAGGATTACATATAGGAACTCAACAAAAAACAAGTGATATGGAAAAATATATATTTCGTATAAGATCTGATGGGTTATATGTTTTAGATATTAGCAAAACCAATGATAGAATTATGGCAGCTGCTAAATTTTTATCTAAATATGATCCAGAAGATATACTTGTAGTAGCTACAAGACAATATGGTCAAGCTCCTGTTAAGAAGTTTGGAGAAGTTACTGGTTGTAATTCAATTCCTGGAAGATTTATTCCTGGAACATTAACTAATCCTAATTACTCTAAATTCATTGAACCAAAAGTTATTGTTGTAACTGACCCAAGATCTGATTCTCAAGCTATTATAGAGTCTAAACAAATAGGTGTTCCTGTTGTTGCTTTATGTGATACTGAAAACTTATTAAGTACTGTTGATTTAGCAATTCCTGTTAATAATAAAGGTAGAAAAGCTATTGCTTTAGTATATTGGTTATTAGCTAGACAAATGTTGAGAGAGAAAGGTACTATTGGTGAAGATGAAGATATTAGTCTAGATGCGGCTGATTTTGAATTGAAATTCTAAATTTGTAAATCTAGAGCCCTATTAAATAATATTAAATAGATATGGAACTATTGAATATTGAATTTTTAAATATGAGGTTATTAAATATAAAATTATTAAATATGAGATTATTAAATAGTAGAAATATTAAGTAATATGGAATTTTCATATTACTTAAATTGAATAAATTTATTAAATCTAAGAAACATATTTAATATCATGATAAGAAAACCAGCTGTAGCAGGATTATTTTATGATAAAGATCCATCTGAATTAAAAAAAACTATTGAATGGTGTTTCAATCATAAATTAGGGCCTGGAAAAATTCCTAAATTAAGGATTCCAAGTAATGGTAATTCAAATAATGATAGTATTTATGGTGCTGTTGTTCCTCATGCAGGATATTCTTATTCTGGACCTATCGCTGCTCATGCTTACTGTGAAATAGTTGAAAATGGCTTTCCTGAAACATTCATAATATTATGTCCTAACCATACAGGATTGGGAACTGGAATTTCAATATTCAAAGAAGGTATATGGAATACTCCTTTAGGAAATGTTGAAATTGATGAAGAATTTGCAGAAGAAATGATTATAAATTCTGATTTAATCGATTTTGATACATCTGCTCACATTAGAGAGCATAGCTGTGAAGTTCATCTTCCATTTTTACAGTATTTTTCTAATGATTTTAAAATTGTCCCTATAGTTATTTGGATGCAAGATATGGAAAGTGGCTCTGATATAGCTAAATCTATTACTGAAACAGCTAAAAAATTAGGAAGATCTATTTTAGTGATTGCTAGTACGGATTTAACTCATTATGAATCTAAACAGATAGCTGAAAAGAAGGATAAATTGATATTAGATGCAATATCAAATATGGATGAATATTCTCTTTTAAAGGCTGTTGAGGATTTTAGAATTAGTATGTGTGGTTATGGTCCTACAATCGCTGCTATTAAAGTATCAAGGTCTTTAGGTGCTAAAAAAGGGAAAATCTTAAAATACGCGACAAGTGGGGATATTTCTGGAGATTTAAGTTCAGTTGTAGGATATTGTTCAGCTATTTTTGAATAATTTCATAATTTGGATTATTAGAGTTATATTATTAGGATTATTAGATTATTTAAGATTATATATTCAATAACTTGATTATATTTAGAACTATATTATTTCTAGTTATAATTCTGGAAAAATTAGTTATAGTTAAAAAATTTGTTATAGTTATAATATTAGTTATAGTTATAATTTTTTTAGTTGTAATGGTTTTAATAGTTGTATTTAGTTTAACTATAATTAATCATTATTATATTATTAGTTATATTTAGTTATATTAGTATAACTATAATTAGTCATGATTACTTCGTTATGATTACATTAGCTATATGTTAGCTATGTGTATTAGCTATGTTTTATAGTAGCTATATTAGTTAGGTTATTGTTTATCTTATAACTTTTCTAGTTTTAATTATCTTAATAGTTATAATTATTATAATAGTCTTATCTAGTAATTTTATATTAGTAATTTTAATCTCTCAATTATTATTTTCATGGATTTCAAATGATTTAAATTAGTATTAAATCTATAATTATTTAGATGTGTAAAAATGGAAATTATTGCTTCAGCTCCGGGTAAAACAATATTATTTGGAGAGCATGCTGTTGTTTATGGTGAACCTGCTATTGCAGGTGCTGTTAATAAAAGAGCAACTATAAGATTAAAAGAGGCTTCTGATGTTTCTATTTTTAAATCTAATGATTTGGGATTTGAGGCAGAATTAGATACTGTTGCTAAAAGATATAGGTTAAAGAAAGGAAAACCAGGTATAATAAAGTATATTTTAGAAATTTTGCATAAATGTCATGATCATAGCCCTATTGAATTGGATCTTTCTTTAGATATTCCTATTGGTTCTGGACTTGGATCTTCAGCAGCTGTAACTGTAGCTACTCTTGCAGCACTTTTTAAATATCAAAGAAAGAAATTTAATAAAAGTTTTATAGCTAAAAAAGCCCATGAGATTGAAAATAATGTTCAAGGTGTGGCAAGTCCACTTGATACAAGAGTAAGTACCTTTGGAGGATTAATATATCTTTCAAAAGATAAAAAGATATCCAAATTTGATACAAATCTTAAATCCTCTTTTGTTATAGGCTATACTTCTAAACGGGGTAATACTGGCAGAATGGTTAAATCTGTGAAATCTTTAAAAAATAGGAATCCTATGGTTGTAAACCCAATTATAAAGACTATTGGTAAGATAACTGATGAAGCTAAAATAGCTATCATTAAAAAGCAAGAATTTAAGTTAGGAGAATTAATGAATATTAATCAAGGTTTACTTGATTCTCTTGGTGTAAATACTAATGAACTTTCTCGTATGGTTTACCTTGCAAGAAAAGCAGGAGCTAGTGGTTCAAAAATCACTGGAGCTGGTGGAGGAGGAAGTATTATTGCATGTTGTCCAAGAAATCAAGATAGAGTATTTAAAGCTCTTAGTTATCATGATAATGCTATAAAAGTCAATTTTTCAAATAGGGGAGTTTTTGTTAAAGAAATTAGGTAAAATTAATATTGATAAAGTTAATATTAATAACTTTAATATTAAAAAATCTAATATTATAAAAAACAAATCTAATATTAATAAAATTAATATAAATAAATTTAATTTTAATACTATTATATATATTAATAAATTTAATATTCATAAAATTGATATTCATAAGATCAATATTTCTAAGATCAATATTTCTAAGATCAATATTTCTAAGATCAATATTTATAAGATTAATTCAGAAAATTAAATTAGGGGATTAAATGATAATTTTAAAGCTTGGTGGAAGTATACTAACTAATAAAAACTCAAAAAAAGCTGAGGTTAATTATACTAACTTAAATAGAATAGCTAATGAAATTAAAAATGCTCTTATCAATAAAGGAATGGATAATTTTATTAATAACAATTCTAGTGATCAAGGTTTAGTAATTATTCATGGTGCTGGTTCTTATGGACATCCTCCTGCAAAAAAATATGAAATTGGAAAGAATTTTAATAATGATGAGTATCCTAAAAAAAGAATAGGATTTTCAAAAACTCAAATTTGTGTAAAAAAATTAAATACTATAATATGTGATATTTTGGTTAATCATGGATTGCCCTGTGTATCTATTCAAGCTTCTTCATTTATTACTACAAAAAATAAAAGAATAAATAATTTTAATTTAGATTCAATTGAGAAATATATTGATGAAGGATTTATACCTGTAATATATGGAGATGTAGTTCTTGATGATGAATTAAAGGTAGCTGTACTTTCTGGTGATCAAATTTTACAGTATATAGCTATAAACTTAAACTTATCTTCAAAATCAAACAAAAAAGAAGTTATTTTAGGAACAGATGTTAATGGTGTTTATACAAAAAATCCTAAAAAATATGATGATGCAAAGCATATTCCTGTACTTACTTCTCTAGATGATATTGATGAATTAGATTCAACAACTAATATTGATGTTACTGGTGGAATGATCGGTAAAATAAAAGAATTATTAGAGTTGGCAGAAATTGGTATAGAGTCTAAAATTATCAATGCTAATGAACATGGTGCTATATTAGATGCATTAAACAATAAAAATATTAAAGGAACTAAAATAAAATAATAAAAAGTATAAAATTTAAAAACAAGAATATAAAAATAATAATTATATTATAATCATATAATATTACGAGATTTAAGCTAAATTTAACTTATTTAATATAACTTATTGTATATTAAATATTTACTATTTAACTTATTTAACCTATAACTTATTTAAATTATTTAATTAAAAAATTAAGGAAAAATTAAGGAAAAACAAAATGATTTCGGATAGAAAATTAGAACATCTATTATTATGTAAACACTATGATGTTCAATACAAAAATAAAAATGCTGGATTTAAGGATATTGAGCTTGTTCATAATGCTTTACCAGAAATAAACAAAGAGGAAATTGACATATCTACCAATGTTTTTGGAAAAAAATTAGAATCTCCTCTTTTTATAACTGCTATTACTGGGGGACATCCCTCAGCTCTTAAGATTAATAAAGAATTAGCTATCGCTGCTGAAAGTGAAAAAATTGGGCTTGGTCTAGGTAGTCAAAGAGCAGCAATCGAGAACCCAGAACTTTCAAATACTTATGAAATAGCTAGGGAAAATGCTCCCAATACTCTTTTAATTGGAAATATAGGAGCTCCTCAGATAATTGGGGATTCAAAAAACTCTAAGGAATTTGCTCAAAAAGCTATTGATATGATTGATGCAGATATACTAGCTATTCATTTAAATGCACTTCAGGAGTCAATACAGCCTGAAGGGGATGTCAATGCTACTGGTTATTCTAATTCAATTGAGAATATTGTTGAAGAGATTGATATTCCTATAATGGTTAAAGAAACTGGAACTGGTATTGCCTTTGAGGAAGGTAAAACTCTTGAAAGGGCTGGTGTAGATTTTATTGATGTTGCTGGTGCTGGTGGAACTAGTTGGGCTGCTGTAGAAACTTATCGTGCTGAAGATAGATATATTGGTGAGTTATTCTGGGATTGGGGGATTCCAACTGCAGTTACAACAGCTGAACTTTCAAATTCATTAGATATTCCTATTATATCTTCAGGTGGGATTCGTTCAGGATTAGATGCTGCTAAAGCAATTGCTCTTGGTGCGGATGCGGTTGGAATGGCTTTACCGATATTAAAAGAAGCTTTTGTTGGACATGGTGAAATTATCAAATTTATTAATATATTTAATGATTCTTTGAAAATAGCTATGTTTTTAGTAGGTGCAAAAAACTTAGAAGAACTTAAAAATTCAAATCTGATTATAAAAGGCGATACTAAAGAATGGCTAGATGAAAGGGAATTTAACACAAAAAATTATTCAAGGAGGAACTGATTTGACTGTAGAAGTTATTGCAATAGGTGGATATGAAGAAGTCGGAAAAAATATGACTGCTGTAAAGGTAGGTGAAGAGGTTATAATCTTTGACATGGGAATCCATCTTGATAGAATAAGTATTCATGAGGATACTGATATAGATAGAATGCATAGTTTAGATTTAATTGAAAGAGGAGTAATTCCTGATGATACTTTAATGAAGGATGTAGATGGGAAAGTTAAGGCGATTGTCTTTTCTCACGGGCATTTAGATCATATTGGGGCGGTAGCTAAGTTAGCTCATCGTTATGATGCTCCAATTATAGCTACTCCTTATACTATAGCTCTCATTGAAAGAACAATAAAGGGTGAAAGGAAATTTTCTGTTTCAAACCCTTTAAGAAACTTAAATCCTGGTGGGAAATTACAATTATCAAAAGATATAACATTGGAATTTGTACAATCAACCCATAGTATTCCACAAGCAGTATTACCTGCTCTTCATACTCGTGAAGGTGTTGTTCTTTATGCAAATGATTTTAAATTTGATAATCATCAAAAAATATCTCCACCTCCTGACTATAATAGGTTAAGAGAATTAGGTAAAAAAGGTGTTTTATCTCTTATTGTTGAAACTACAAGAGCTAATGAGTTTCATGAGGTTAAAACTTATTCTGAAAGAGTAGCTAAGATTATTTTAGAGGATTTGATGAAGCAACCTCTAAAAGAAAAAGCTGGAATGATTGTAACTACTTTTTCATCTCATGTTGAGAGAGTTCAAGCGATAGCTGATATTGCTAAAACTAGTGATAGGCATATTTTCTTTTTAGGTAGGTCTATGGAAAGATACTGTGGTATTGCTGAAAATTTTGGAATATTAGATTTACCTGATAATGCTAGTGTTTATGGAAGTCCAAAGGCAGTTACAAAAGCACTTAATAAAGCTGAAGATAATAGGGAAGAATATTTACTTGTTACTACTGGACATCAAGGTGAGCCTGATGCTTTACTTCCAAGAATAGCAAGTGGTAGAACTCCTTTCACTGTAAGGCCTGGAGATAATGTTATAATATCTGCTCCAATTATTCCAAATCCTACAAATAAAGCTAATCGACATATGATGGAAAGAAGATTGATTTCAAGTGGTGCTAGAATATATTCTAATGCTCATGTATCTGGACATGCTGGAAGAGAGGATCATAGGGACTTTATTAGAATGCTTAAACCAAAACATATAATTCCTGCTCATGGGGAATTAGAAATGTTAGCTGCATATGGTGAATTAGCAGAAGAAGAAGGATATAGAATAGGTAACAATGTACATATTTTAAGAAATGGTCAAGCTCAAGTGTTTAATGAAGGATTTTAGATTATTTATATCTAAAAACTAAATTATAGTTTAATAATTAGGAGGGATAGTCATGTCAAATATTAATGAAGATGTAGGTAAAGTATTAGGACAATATTCTAAAGATATTCATAAAGAAATAGGAAATACTCTTTCAAATATAGGGCCAGAAGATCTTCGTGAAGCTTCAATTTATCTTACAGAAGCTGGGGGTAAAATGTTAAGACCTGCTCTAACAGTTTTAATTTGTGAAGCTGTTGGTGGGACTTTTTCAAGCTGTATAAAAGCTGCTGCTGCTATAGAATTAATTCATACGTTTTCACTTATTCATGATGATATTATGGATAAAGATGATATGAGACGTGGAAAACCTTCAGTTCATAAAGTTTGGGGTGAACCAGTAGCTATATTGGCTGGAGATACTTTATTTTCAAAGGCTTATGAACTAGTTATTAACTCAAAAAATGAGATTGATTCTTCAAATCCAGAAGAATGCTTAAATCGTGTAAATAGAACTTTGTCCACTGTTGCTGATGCTTGTGTTAAAATATGTGAAGGCCAAGCTCAAGATATGGGCTTTGAAGGGAATTTTGATGTAAGTGAAGAAGAATATATGGAAATGATATTTAAAAAAACTGCTGCACTAATTGCTGCTGCTACTGAATCTGGAGCTATCATGGGTGGTGCTAATGAAAAAATTGTTTCAGATATGTATGATTATGGTAAACTTATTGGTTTAGCTTTTCAAATTCAAGATGATTATTTAGATCTTGTTAGTGATGAAGATTCTCTTGGAAAGCCTGTTGGTAGTGATATTGCGGAAGGTAAGATGACAATTATAGTTGTAAATGCATTAAACAGAGCTAATCCCGAGGATAAAAAAAGAATTTTAGAAATTTTAAGGATGGGTAATGAAAGTGGTAATTGTGATCAGGTATACGTAGATGAAGCAATATCTCTTTTTGAAAAATATGGTTCTATTCAATATGCTCAAAATATTGCCCTTGCAAACGTTAAGAAAGCAAAACAACTACTTGAAATATTGCCTGAATCTGAAGCTAAACATACACTTTCTTTAGTTGCAGATTTTGTACTTTATAGACAAAATTAGTATACAGAATTAGTATATAAAATTAATATATAAAATTATTAATTTTGTATTAATAAAATAAAATTAACAATACAAAATTTATTAATACAATTTATTAATACAAAAAATTATTAATATAAAAATAATTATTATTAATATAAAATTACTTAAATGTTATTAACATTTAAGTTTTATATCTTTCATTATTATTTAAAAAAATTAAGGTGTTAATTTGACTGATGAATTAGAAATAATTGAAAAGCTATTAAAAGTAAGTATTGATGATAAAGATAATGGTATTTTCAATTCACAAATTGAAACAATTAATGATTTAGTTGTTAGTGATTTATCTACTGGAGACTTAATTGATGTATTAATTGGAATTCAAATACAAAGGGTTTCATTAGGTTTTAAAAATGAATTAGATAATAAAAAATTAGATAATTCTTGTGAATCAGCTGTTGAGAATTTGATTCAACTTCTAAATTTAAAAGGAGACAATGAATGTGAAGCCTTTGATGGTGATGCATCAATAGAAATAAATCCTTTTAATTTTAATCCTTAATTGAATAAAACATAATTGAATATATAAGTATAGTTTGAACTTAAATATAATAATGTTTTTTTAAATATTATATTCTAATATTTTTTAAATATTTATTATAATATTCTTTTAAACATAATATTCTTTTAAAGTTTGAAGTTTTATTTTTTCCACCAAATTAAAATCCAATCTGCTTTATCATTTGGATTTTCTAACATTCCTTCATTATTTTTTCTTAGATTTTTTTCGAGGTATTTATATAACTCTTCTTTTTCTTCTTCTGTAAAATTGTTTAATTGCCATTTACCATTATCAATTGCGTCTTGAACAGATTTATATTTCCTATTTGTTTTAATTTCAAGATTTTCTATGTTTGGATAAATATTCATACTTATGAGAATATTAAAAAGATAATTATATGGTGCAAAATCATTTTTTTCTTTTCCAATACTTTCATAAAAATCATTTTCAAATTTCCAATTTTCTGGACCAAATATTGTTATATAAACATATTTATCAGCTATATTGTTTACATTATTTATGGTATCTTTTATTGGTGATATCCCATTAATAGATCTTGATAAAAGAACAATATCCTGTTTTCCAACTTCTTTTAATGTCACATCTTCAAGATTTTCTTTTATGGTTTTAATATTATCAATATTTTCAGCTCTACATTTCTCATCTAAAATTTCAAGCATTCTTTTTGATGAATCAACAGCAGTTACAAATTTAACCTTTTTAGATAGTGGTATTGTAATTGATCCTTCACCACAACCTAAATCAATAACAGTATCACCTTTATTAATTCTCATTTTTGAAAATAGCTTTTTTTGATATTCATCTTGTTTTGAACGTTTAGAAAATTTATCTGCTTCATTATCCCAGTTTTTTGGCTTTCTTCGCTTTTTATGTAATTTTTCTTGCCAAAAAAATTCCCAGTCTATATCTTCAGGATCATTTATGCAATTTTGTTTTTTAATTATAACACTCTCTATTAATTATCTTTAAATTATTATATTTTAATAATATTGATTTTTTATAATATTATTATTTCATATATTATTATTACAATATATTATTACAATAATTTTATATTATTATTGTTCTTATCCACTATTATTATTTAAATATCAATATTATTATTTTTATTTTTAAAAATATTGTTATTTTTTAAATGATGATATTTTTAAATGATACTACTTTTATAATATTATTACATTCCATTGTTTATATTAATTATTATTATAATTATTATTATGTTGAATTTGTAGGAGGAATCATGATTAATTTACCTGTAGTCGGATCTTTATAGACCGTTCCCATATTTTCCATTCCTTCACTTTCTCCAGATTCAACATCAACCGTTCCATTATAATTTTCTCCCTCTTCTACAGATACTGCTTCTTTTATGGTATTTGCCATTTTCTTTTTTTCTTCAGGAGTAGCATCATTAAATATTATACTTTGCATATTCATGGACATAACTGCAAATATTAAGAAACCAACTGCTAATACAAGCATGGCATCAGTTAAATTTGCCATTCCTGCTAGAGGATCATCATCACCACTACTTTTTCCTAAAAATCTTCTTTTCTTAGACATTGTACCAACTCTTTTTTATTATCTTAGAATTTGTTTTTTTCCAGAATTTCTAGAGTAGAGTTGACTAAAACTTCAAAATTAGATAGGTCTTCTTCATACCAACGTTTTCTAAGTTTTGAAACAACATAAGATACAGCTGAAGCTGCTAATCCAGTTACTGTTGTATCAAATGCTATTATTATTGCTTGAGCTAATAATTCTATATTCCCTGCTCCAAGTGCTGCAAGCCCTGGCCCCATTGGAATTAGAGTTCCCATAAGCCCAAATGTTGGTCCGAGCCTTACCACCATATCTGTTTTCTCAACAGCTTTTTCCATTCTTAACTCTTCTTCTTCAATAACTTTATCTGCAAATGCTCTTTTAGTTTCAGTTCCAAAATCTTCATTGTTGATAACTTTAATCATAGCTAATTTGTATTCTTCATTAATATCTGATTCTTTTATTGTTTCTTTCATTTGATTTGTGTTATTTAAGCTATTAAGTGATCTTATTAATGATTCACTTTCTTCTAATTTGAATTTTTTTCGAGAAGTGTATTCAGCTATAAGCCCTCCAACACTTATTAATGCAAATATTACAAATAATATTAGTATAATTATGACTGGTATTAGTAAACTTTGAGAGATTGCATGTAAAATGCCTGTTAGAATTCCGCTTCCTATAATGTCCATGATATCTTTCTCTTTTTTAATTGATTTTCATTATTTTACTTTTTAGTAATCTTTTTAATGTTAATCTTTTAGTTATAATCTTTTAGTTGTAATTTTTTAATATTGATTCTAAATAATAACTTTTTAGCAGTATTAATGTTTATATAACTTTTAAAATTGAATATTATTGCATTTAAACTATATTTAAACTATATTTAAATTATATTTAAAACAAATTTCTAAATCTTTTAGATTTTTTAAATACAAATCCAAAAGCTACTGATATTAATACAATTATTAATATGTATATCATCATATTAGTTTCTGGAAAACTCAAAGGAGTCATATTTTGACTTAAAACATTTTGTAGATTTGGAACAAACATATATAATGTAAAATATAGTATTCCTGAGAGCATTAAAAAAAATCCAAAAATCCCATTAAACATTCTTTTTGGAGTTCTTATTTTTCGGTATAATATAAAATATGAGGCTATTATTAAAACAATTGAAATTCCTACCGAGATTAGTCCCAATTCAAATATAGATAACCAAATTGAAGGGGCAACATAAATTATATTAATTAATATTGCTACATAATAGCTAAAAAATAATAATATTAATGAGAGTTCTTTTTTTATTTTATATATTTGGAGATATTTTCTTTTTTCTTTTTCTAGATTTTTGGGATGTTTTTCTATATTAGTCTGCCGATTTTTTATATTATTTCGCTCTTTTCCGGAATTTTCCAGAATTTTCCTGTCTTTTCCTGTCTTTTCCTGTCTTTTTTCTGTTATATCTTTTTTTGATTTCACTTTAAAATCTAAAATAAATCTATAACCAGTATAAATCAATATCATTCCAATTATTGTCATTATGAAACTTATATTATTATTTATGATAGGAATTATTGATTTACTGAAAATATTTGAAATAAAAACTGACACTAAGATTAACAAACCTAAATATACTACTATTAGCATTGAATTATTCTTATTTATAGAATTATTTATTAAAGAAGTAGATATAGCTATGGAAGACAACACAATAACTATTATATAAGATAAAATCTGCAAATCAATCATTTTTCCACCTTAAAATGAGATTTTTTTATCTCTTCTTAACATATATCCCACAATTATCGAACCTAAAAGTAGTCCAATAATTAATATTCCTAAAGCTTGACTATCTTCTATTTTAAATAAATTTTCTCCATCGTCAATATTTATTATTTTAGCTTGTTGTGTTGAAGATTGAGCTGCAGAACTAGATCCAGAAGACGAAGATGCTCCTTCACTTAATTGATTTGAAGAAGGATTTGATCCTCCAGATGATCCAGTACCTATTCCAATGGTTCCAAGACCATTTCCTCCAATACCTAGGCCTCCTAGACCTCCATTTCCAAGATTTCCAGTTCCTCCGTTAACAGGGGTTTTTCCATTATTATTGTTATTAATATTTTCAGTATAGGTAATTCCTAGTTGAAATCTTTGCACTCCTGCTATTGCGCTTAAAATTCCTCCTGCTTGATTTTTATCAAAATTTTTGCCAAAATTAATAGTAGCTACTCCATTTACGGTGGTGACCCATATTTTTTCTCCATTAACTATGAAAAGAACATCTATTGGAGGTAAATCAGTCATGGGCTGACCATTATATGTAAAAACTCCCATATAAACTCCATTTCCAGCACTTTTAAGTTTAAATTGTATCATTCCTGACTTTAACTTAGGGCAAATATTAGCTAAATAACCAACATTAGCTCCATACCAGTTGGGTCCAATTTCTAATGTATTATAGTTTGAATCTCTAAGTTCAACATCTTTACCTGTGTTTGCTGAAATATCGTTAGATGATATGTCTTTTGCTTTATTATCAATATAATTTGGACCAAAACTAATTCCTTCTACATTATATTTGATAGAATTAGTTTTCATTGTAACATAAGAATTATCAATAGAATCTAAACGTATTCCATAATGATTATAAGAAATGTTGTTATGTGTTAAATTAAGATTTGTAAGAATATTTTCGGCTAATATTCCATGCTCTTCATTATTTTTTATGTTATTATATTTAATCTGAGTATATTGAGTTTTATAGGAGTATATACCTGATTTTTTATTATTGTTTATTTTATTGTTTATTATGTTTGTTTTTTTAGTATTTTTTAAGCTAATTCCATTCTTGTTATTTGTAATGTTGTTACTTTTAATATCTACGTTATTTGTACTATCTAAAGAAACTCCTTCATTATTATTATCTATTTTATTGTTTTCAACATAGATATTATTACTATCTTTTAAAGAAATCCCTTCATCTGATTTTGTGATATTATTATTGTTTATAGTTACATTGGAACTTTTAGAAACTGATATTCCAGAATCTTTAGCAGTTATATTATTTTTTGATACTTTAATGTTTTTAGTGTTGTTTAATGTTATTCCATTTCCATCGTCATTATCCAAATTAAAACCTGAAATTGTTGTACCTGATGCAGAACTTCCATTTATGAAAAATATTGTTTTTAGTAAGCTACTATCAGAACCACTTATTGTTGTTCCAGAATTACTTATAATATTTAATTTTTTGTTTATTGTTAAAGTTAAGTCTTCGTAAAAACTTCCTAAAAATTTAATTGTATCTCCTGCTGTAGCTGTATCAATTATTTTTTGGAGTTGTTCACTTAATGATAATCCAGTTTGATTATAAGATGAAGCATCATTAATATTTATTGTTTTAGCTGTAGCTGTATTAATACTCACTATAGCTATTAAACTAATAAATAATAAAACAATTAATATATTTTTTTTGTTTTTCATAATTTCATCTTTGGTTTATTTTAAGAATATAAATTAATAGAAGTTTTTTATTAAAAAGATTAAATTATATCAATAGGATTAAATTATCATATCTTGAATTGGATTCCTATTAAAATTATTAATTTATATAATTTCTATTAATTTATAATTTTGATTTTAATATGGTCTTTGATAAAAATCATTAAAAACTATTATAATCTACTGAATTTTGTTATAATCTAATAGAATTTCTATTTAATTTATTTTAAATTAAGTTTAGATTTAATATTAAATTTAAACTTAATTTAAAATTTTAATTTTTATAATATATATAATAATATATGCTTATCAACGTTATATATTTTATTTCACATTGTATTTAAAAATTAGTATTTTTATTTTTGGTAATTTTCATATTTTTGATAATTTTTAGAAATAGTTTTATTTAGAAATAGTTTTAACTTTTATTTTAATCCAAATAATTTTTATAAATAATAATATTTAAAAAATTTAAAAAATAATCAGAAATAATATGTAAATTTGAAATAAATTTAAATAATTGTAAATTTAAATATTATGAAAAGTATTGTAAAAATAATTATAATAATCAATATAAAAGTGATTAATACATGGATATAAGTTAAATAATCTAAAAAGATGCATTTAACTTATTTATATTAAATCTTACATGTATTTAATTTACTAATGCTATTTTAGATAGAATTTAGAAATAAATTTAATTCTAAATTACTTCTAATTCTAAACCACTTTCACATATTTATTTTGTTTTTTACCATTTACATTGAATGCAACTTTTTTAGTTCCTTTGGTGGTTCCTTTTAGCTTCATTTTTAATGTCACTGATTTTTTAGCAGGTAATTTTACTGTCCATTTATTTGTTTTTTTACTGTATTTAGTTTTATAGTTTACATTGTAAGCTTTGAGTCCTTTGGATGGTGAAATTCTAACTTTTATATTTTTAGAAGATGTTCCATAATTTTTAATAGTTGTGTATGCTGTGACATATTTGTTCTTTCTGATTTTTTTAGTATTAATTTTATTAGAATTTTTAACTTCAACTGCAGGATTAACTTTTAAACTAGTTAAACTTGATTTTTTATTGAAGCCATCACCAGTTAGTGTAGCTGTGTTTTTAAAAGTTCCTGCTTTATTAGGAGTTATATAAACATTTAAAATTGCTTTTTCATTAGCTTTTAAAGAATTCACTGTCCATATTTTATTGTTTTTATTAAATGATCCTATATTTGTACTAAAACTTTTTATAGCAAAGTTAGGAATCATATTTTTGATATTTATGCTTTTAATTAATTTTTGTCCAATATTTGAAACAGTTATTGTATATTTAGCGGTTTGACCAGTTTTAATAGTTGGAGATGAAATTCTTGAATTAATACTTATTGATTTTTGAGGTATATTGTTATCATTTATAGATAATGCATTTTTACTTAAAAAATATGTATAAATCTCATTTCCAGTAGAACTATAATTATATTCTCTAAAATCAGCTATTCCAGTTCCATTTTTCACTAAAACATATTGATATTGACTATTGTTATTAAGATAGACCTTCACATAATTAGGAATCATTTCTGTAATTAGTTGTTTAGTGTCATTTGTTTTATAAGCTACTTGGAACATACCTTTTGATATTTCTGATAACTCTGCTAATATTATTCCAGTAGTTGTTTTAGAACATACTCGCACTCCACTTCTATCATTTGTACCATAGAAATTATATCCTATAACTAAAACTGCACGATTATTATCGTCTATTTGAACTCTTTGAATTTGAAATTCATTAAACCCCGTATTATATAATAGATAGTTATATTCAATGGTTGGTTGGCCTGATGTATTGGTACCAGAATCCATATAGATTCCATTTTTATTATTATTAGTTATCATATTACTTATAATACCAAGAATATTATAACTACTATTAATATAAATTCCAGATTGACCTTGATTTTCGATGTAGTTGTATAATACTTTTATATTATCTTGTAATTCTCCATTATTATTGAAATACACACCAAAACCATTATTATTTGAGATATTGTTGTATGATATTTCAGTGTTGTTTGTATTTCCAGTGGAGATTATGCCTTCATCATTGTTTGTGATAGTGTTGTTTTTTATCACTGTATTATTTGAATTATCTGATGATATTGCAGTTCCTGAGTTATTTATTGTATTATTACTAATAACTATATTTAAGCTATCTAAAACTGTAATTGCTATGCCTTCAGCTGTAATATTATTATTGCCTATTTTTACATTAGTTGCATTATCAATTATAATTCCAGCTTCTTTTGCATTAATATTGAATCCTTCAATTGTAGATCCACTTCCACCACTTAGTATTCTAAATATTGGTTCTTGGGGATTAGATGGACAACTACTAAGTACAGTTCCAACATCACTTACTATATTCAATGTTTTATTTACAATAATATTAGCTAAATGTGTGTATGTACTTCCTTTAAATAGTATTGTGTCTCCACTTGAAGCATTATCAATTATTCCTTGTATATGGTCCATATTATATGGCATTTGCTGATCTTGAAAATCAATTGTCCATGTAGCAGCATAACTTGTATTAGTTCCTAAAGGAGATAAAACTATTAATAGTGAAAAAATCATTCCTAAAAAAAGAATTTTTTTTGAATTTATTTTAAGCACCTCTCTTAATTAATGTATTTTGGAATCTAAAGAATATAATAATAAATATATAGTTGTTATAACTATAGGGATACTATTAATAATATTAATAATAGTATTAAAAATAATATTAATAATATTAACACGATTATTAATAATTTAATAGTATGTATAATTTAGAAAATTTAAATGATATCAAATTTAAAGATATCAAAAATAAGCTAAAATAAAAATTAAAAAGTAAGAAGCTAATTGTATAAATTTAATTTAATCTTTAAATTTAATTTACTTCTTACTTAGATATTAATTATTTGACAACTTTTACAGATTTGGTTTGTGATTTGCCGTTTGTTGTTACTTTTACTTTTTGTGTTCCAATTTTTGTTGCTTTGACTTTCATTTTTAAGGTTACTGTCTTCTTAGCAGGAACTTTTTTGACTGTCCATGTTTGGCTTTTTTTGTTGTATGATGCATAGCTACTTTTACTTGTTGCTGCTACTTTTAATCCTTTGGTGGTTGCTATTTTACTATTGAATGTACTGGAGTTATCTAATCCAGTGTTTTTAATTGTAGTTGTTACATAGAAATATTTATTTCTCTTTACTTTATTTGCACTGAATGCATTACTACTAGATAATTTAATATCTTTGTTTACAGTTAATTTTGTTGGATTTGTTGAAGTATCGTTTTGTGTTGAAGTTTTTAATGTTGAAATAATGTTTTGAGTTCCTGCTTTTTTAGTTTGAACTTCAAGTACTAAAGATGCAGTATCTCCAGTATTTAAGCCATTTATAGTCCATTTATTATTAGAGAATGCTCCAGTAGATTTGTATGTTACAACAGAGTTCGCAATACTAGATAATAGTCCTGTATCAATAGTTATTGCATCTGATGTTCCATTTCCAATGTTTTTAACAGTTAAAGTATATATTAGCTTTCCACCATTTTTCACGACATTTGTGCTTATTGTGTCTGTAATAGTTAATAAAGGACTGGTTACAGGAGCATCTTCTATATAGTAGTTTTTAACAATGTTGAAGCTGTTATTTATTTCAGTATTCCACTCGCTTTCAGACCAGTTCATTAATTCACGGTATCCATTACCATTTCCAGTTATATTGTTGTTATCAGTTATGTTTATTTCTTTTGCAATATTGGATTCAGGGATGTTTTCTAATAATATTCCTATTAATGAATTGTTGCTTATGTTGTTACCATCGATTAAGATATCATTTACTTGAGTTGGTGAACCATGGTTTGTGTCTCCAGCTTTAATAACAATACCAATATTATTATTGACTATTGTGTTATTTATCATACTAGCAGTTTCAGCAGCTTTAACAAGACCTAATCCAATTCTGCTCATGCCTGTAATGTTATTGTTACTAATTACTATATGTTTTACTCCTCCTCCGAAGAAAATTCCATACTGAGCATTAGTAAGATTGTTATTATCAACTAATATATTTCCTGCATTTTGGAAAAATGACATAGCATTTCTTCCAAGATCATGGAAATTACTATTAGTTATAACTGTATTATTTCCTCCACCAACACCAATAGCGTCACGGAAATTACTTGCTACAACATTATTTATTGTTAATCCAATTACACCACGAGTATTAATCCCAGTTCCATTGTTAGTGTTATTTCCTTTAAGTGTAAGGTTATCAAGGGTTATATTGTTTGCTCCGTTAGCTACATTTATTGTAGACATAGCATTTAAAGTAAAGTTAGATATAGAAATATCTTTGAATATTTCTGGAGCAGAATTATTAACTGCTAAATTGAATATATATGTATTAGCATTTTGAACTCCAGTTATTGAAGCACCGTTACCTAAAATTGTCAAACTTTTACTAATGTTTATTGAACCAGCAAGATTATAAGCACCATCAGTTGCAAAACTTATTATATCTCCTACTCCTGCTCCATTAATTATAGATTGGATAGTAGATAAATCAGCTCCATCATCTATATTCCATGTTGCTGCAGATACAGACGAAGTCATTGTTCCTATAGCTACGAAAAGTACTAATAGGAACATTAATCTTAATTTAATATTCTTAATTTGATCATCTCCAATTTTATCATAAATTAGTTTTTAGTTTCTAAATTGCCATTTATTTACTTTCACTAATTCAATCTAGTTTTTTAATTAATCAATTAATTTTTAAGAGATTTTAAAAATTAATTATTACTTAAACTATTTTTAAACCATTTTTACAGTTATTATTTAAAAAATTAGCTACCCTGTTTTTCCATAAAACAACAATAAAGATTAAAACAATTGATTAGGGTATTAATTTTTGGTTTATAATTATTAATTGCATAGATAATAATAACTGCATAATAATAATATTTCGTATTGAATATATATACATTTCGACTTATTTTTTCATTATTTTATTATTAATTTTAAATTATAATTATAGTGATAGTTTATATCATTCATATGATTATATTTTTTTTAAAAATTTTATTTTCTTTTTTTAAGGTTTTAGATAGCTTTAAATATAATTATGAGTAAAATGTTATGTATAATAATACATTTCGTTTTGTATGTAGGGCATTTCGTTTTGTGTATACTTGATTATAATTTAATTCAATTTAAATAAATTAAAAATAGGTAATATTATGGATTCTAATGATTGTATAAAAGATCCCAATGATTTTGACTGGGAAAAAGCTTGGGCAAATGAAGTTGGGTCTAAGAAAAGAGAAAAGAAGTGGACTAAAGATACACCGAAAATTCATTTTGAAAAAATAGCTGTTAAAGATGAATATCATGAAAAGTTAATTCCTAAATTAATACTTGGGGATGAGGACACAGTTTTGGACTTGGGAAGTGGTGAAGGTGCTGTAACTTCATTGATAGCTGAAAAAGTTAAATCTGTAACTGCTATTGATTCTTCACCAGTTATGCTTGACATGCTCAAACAAAGAATTGAACATTATAATATTGATAATATTGATATTGTTGAGAGTGATATTGAAGATGCAACCGTTGATAATGTTGGAAAATTTGATGTTGTTGTTGCTTCAAGATCTTTTATGGGAATTCATGAAATTAAAGATACAATTATAAATATTCAAAAAATAGCTAAGAAATATGTGTTTTTAGTTGTATTTGGAAGGAATAATTGGAAATTAGAGAAGAAATTCTATGAGGAAATTGGAAAAGATTATCCTGATTTTGCACCTTATGATTATTTATTTAATTTATTGGTTAGTTTAGGTATCTATCCTAATATTGAAAATTTTGACCTTGTAGGTAATAGAAAATATGATGATATTGAAGATGCATTTATTAGAATGAAATGGAAGATGAATAATCTTTCTGAAGAGGAAGTTGATAAAATAAGGCCATTTTTAGAAGAAAATTTAACACTTAATAAAGAGGATGGAAAGCTAGAGAATCTTGAAGATAAAGCTGATTTAGTATTAATGTGGTGGAAAATTAAGTAATTTAGCATTAAATAGGATAAGATAATCTAATAAGATAATTAATAAGATAATTTAATAAGATAATCTATATTAATGGATAATTTAATGCTAATAAGTAATTTATGCTTAAATAGATAGTTTAATAGTAAATAACTAATTTTATTTAATTTTCTTAATGGGGTTGTAAATATTAATAAAAATATTATACTTGTGGTCATAGCTATATTGATAGTTTCTGGTGTTGGAATTGCTTACTACTTTAACCCAGGTTCATCTATATCTCAAGATGGAAATATCACCATAACTGACATGGTTGGTAGGACAATTACTGTTCCTAGTGATGTTTCAAATGTAGTAGCTACTTCTCCTCCTATGACTACAATGGTTTATATGCTTACTCCTGATAAATTAGGTGGACTGAATTATCAGTGGACGGATATAGAAAAAGAATATGTAAATAGTAAATATCTTAATTTACCAGTAATTGGTGGATGGTTTGGACGACAAGATGGTAGCTATGAACAGATTATTTCTGTTAATCCTGATCTTGTAATTGAAGGAGCTATGGGTGATGTTGATTTAGCTACTGTAAATGAAAGACAAACTAAATTTGGAACTATTTCTGTTGTTGGAGTTACTGATAACTCTGATGTTACTAAAATTACTCCCTCAATTGAATTTATGGGGAAATTACTTGGTGCTGAGGATAAAGCTAATAAATTGATTGATTTTACTAATAAATATCTTGATAAAACTGAAAAAGTTTCAAGTTCTATTCCTGATAATGAGAAAAAGAGGGTTTATTATGCTGAAGGTGATGAAGGTCTTCAAACAGACCCTAGTGGTTCTCTCCATGCTCAATTAATTGATATTGTTGGTGGAAAGAATGTTGCAGATATTCAACTGCAAGAAGGGGTTGGACAAGTTGATGTTTCAATTGAACAAGTTATTAAATGGAATCCTGAGGTTATAATAACTACTAGTCCTGACTTTTATCAAAAGGTTTACAATAATTCTAAATGGGCGGATATTGATGCAGTTAAAAATAAACAAGTTTATTTGTCTCCACAATCTCCATTTAAATGGTTTGACAGGCCTCCTGGTGCAAATATAATTATTGGTATTCCATGGACTGCTAAAGTCATATATCCAGATAAATACTCAGATATTGATCTTAAATCTGAAGTTAAGATGTTTTATAAAGAATTTTATCACTATGACTTGAGTGATGAGGATGTTGTAAATATTCTTAAAAGTAGTGGGTTAAAAGAAGAAAATATGTAACTTTAATAAAATATTTAGCTTTATTTATATAAAATTTTATTTTATCATTTTTATTATAATTTTTCACTATTTTTTAAATTTTATAATTTATTTAATAATTCTAATTTACAATTATTCAATAATTATATATTATGTTAATAACATATTATATAGTAATAATATATTATACAATAATATATTTTATATATGTATATTAAAGAATATGTATTAAAAATACATATTAAATGAATATAGATTAAATGAATAGGTGTTAAGGGTGAAAAAATGTGTACAAGTATTTTTACTAAGACTGAGGACAATAAACATTTTCTAGCAAGAACAATGGATTTTTCATTTCCTTTAGAGGGGAATCCTGTTTTTTTACCAAGAGAGTATAGCTGGCATGTTTTTGGTAAAGAAATGACAAATAAATATGCGATGCTTGGGACTGGTCGAGGAATAGCTGGAAATTATATTTTTACTGATGGAATAAATGAGCATGGTCTTGCTATGGCTGAACTTTATTTACCTGGTGAAGCTGTATATAATAAAAATGAAGTTAAAGGCAAAAATAACTTAGCTCCATGGGAGTTTTTGAATTGGGTTTTAGGTAATTATAAGTCAATTGCTGATTTAGAAAAGAATTTAAAGAATATTAGGTTAATCGATACTGAAATACCTATCATGAATAAGTCAATTCCTTTGCATTATATTTTTGCTGATATTACTGGTCGTGTGGTTGTAATTGAGCCTAGTGGTGGCGAATTAAAATTTAAGGAGAATCCTGTTGGTGTTATGACCAATACTCCTAATTTAGAATGGCATACACAAAATCTTAGGAATTATATTCATATTCAACCTAAACAATTTAGTCCAAAAAAATATGGTGAATTTACTGCAACACCTTTTTCACAAGCAACTGGAACAACAGGCCTTCCTGGTGGATTTACACCTTCTAATCGTTTTGTTCGTGCAGCATTCTTCAAAGAATATATTAATAAAGCTAAAAATGAGGAAGAAGGAGTTACTAATATATGGCAGATTTTAAGCACTGTCCGTATTCCAAAAGGCGTAGTTATTGAAGATTCTGAAGGTGAGGATTATACTGAGTATTTAGCTGGAATATGTTTGGAGAGCAGATCTTTTTATTTTACTCCATATGAAAATAATCGAATTACAAAAGTCAGATTAACTGATGAATTGATAGACGATGGTAATGTTGTTATATTTGAAGCTCCACGAAATCAATCATATGCTTCTCCTGAGGGAATAATAGATCGTAATGATACTATAACAACAATAAAAGAAGTAATAGAACTTTTAGACGATGTTAAAACTACTAAAAAAGGTCAAATAAAAGGTAAAAACAAGGATATTTTAGAGAATGTTGATGACAAATTTTTAAAAGAAAACATTTCTAATATAAAAGAATTTTTAGATGTTATTGAAAAAAATAAATAGTAAATAATTGAATTAATAATAATTGAATAAAAAATTATATTTTTTTATTCAATATTTTTTTATTATTAATATATTTTTATTATTGGTATATTTTTATATTATTTTTATATTATTTTTACATTATTTATATTAGTTTTATATTATTTTTTATAAGTGTTTTTATAATATATCTTCTTATTAGTACTATTTTTAATTTTTATAGTGTTTTTATAAATATTTTTATAATATCTTTTTTTATTTGTATTATTTTTAATTTTTGTAGTATTTCCAGCATTTATATGATATTTTTTTGTTTTTGAATTTTTTAGAAAAATTTAAATACTTGTTTATATTAATTTAGGTATAACTAAAAAATATTTAGGTAAACCTAAATTAAATCTAAATTATTTTTTAGAATATTAATTTTTAAAGTTCTTATATTTTATTTGACTTTGAAAATTAAATAGTATTAAATGATATTAAACAGTTTAAATAGCTCAAATATATTAAATAGTTTAAACAGCTTAAATAGATTAAATAGTTTAAATAATTCAAATAATATAGCTAAATATATTTTTAAGCTAAAACAATAGTTTTTGATAAAAAAGGAGAGATTTTTAATGAAAGAAAATTTAAATAAAGTTATTAAACATAAAAAATTATTATTGTTTGCAGGAGGAGCTATTACTGCAATAGCTGCTAAAAAAATATTGGAGAGTGATGAAACAAAAAAATTTTGTGTTAAGACACTTGCTAAAGTAATGGAATTACAAGACCAAGCAGAAGAAGCATTTCAAGATGTAAAAGATAATGCTGAAGATGTAAGATATGAAGCAAAATTAAAAACCAAAAATGAAGTTTTTAATGTTGAAGCTGAAGAAAATAAAAAATAATGTTTATGAATATTATTTTTTATAGAATTCTTTTCATAAGGACTATTTTTCATATAAAAAAATCTTTTATTTTTGTGGTTTTATGAAATATGAAGTTATGCATGATTTTCCAAATAGACTTAGAATTAGGTGCGGTAGAGATGCATTTACAGAAAAAGAGGGATATGGATTATCTAGGTTGTTTTTAAAATTCGATTTTATTAATGAAATAATTACATCCCATAGAAATGGCAGTCTAATAATAAAATATGATAAAAATAAGGATTATATTTTGGATTTTATTAATAAAATCAGAATTGAAGATATTAAAGAAGCAGAACCTACTGAAGAAGAAATTCTTAAAAAAATAGACACAGAATTCCAACTTAAGTTAACAAAAACAATTTTAAAAAGGATTTTTATTAAATTATTTGTACCTTATCCTATAGAAATTATAAAAGTTTTATATGATTCCATACCTTTTATAAAAAAAGGTTTAAGAAGTATGTGGAATTTTAAGATAGATGTTCCATTACTTGATTCAATAGCTATATTCACATCAATATTTATGAAATCATTTAATTCTGCGGGTTCTGTGATATTCTGGGTATCTTTAGCTGATTTACTTGAAAGTTACACTGTTAAAAGAACTAAAAATACTTTAAAAAATAGTTTAGCTATAAACATTGATACTGTTTGGCTAGTGAAAAAAAATAACAATAAGGATAAGAGTAATAACAATAAAAACAATGATTTTGATTTAAAAAATAATTTTGATCTAAAAAATTTTGATCTAAAAGAGATAAATGAAATAAAAGCCCCAATTTCAGAAATATCTAGGGGGGATTGGATTCGGATTCGAACTGGAAGTGTGATTCCTGTTGATGGGGCTATTGTTAGTGGAGATGCAATGATAAATGAGTCTTCAATGACTGGAGAACCATTATCAATTCATAAAACCATTGGTAAAATAGTTCATGGTGGAACAGTAGTTAAAGAAGGTTCTATAATTGTAGAAGTCATTGCAATTAATGAAGAAACAAGGATAAATAAGATCATTAATTTAATAGAAAATTCTGAAAACTTGAAAGCAGAAATTCAAAGTAAAGCAGAATACTTAGCTGATTCAATAGTTCCATTTAGCTTGCTAGCTACATTATTCACTTACTTGTTAACTAAAAATTCTATTAAGGCTTTGTCAGTCCTTATGGTAGATTATTCTTGTGCTATTAAATTGGCTACTCCAATTTCTGTAATATCTGCAATGGAAGAAGCATCTGATCATAAAATGATGATAAAAGGAGGTAAATATCTAGAAAATTTTGCTAAAGCTAAAACAATAGTTTTTGATAAAACTGGAACATTAACTAAAGCTTGTCCAAAGGTAGCTAAAATAATTTCTTGTGGAAATTTGTCACGAGATGAAGTATTAAAAAATGCAGCATGTTTAGAAGAACATTTTGCACATAGTGTTGCAAGAGCAATTGTAAAACAAGCAGAAATAGAAGATCTTCAACATGAAGAATATCATGCTGAAGTAGAGTATATTGTGGCACATGGAATATCAACAACATTAAATAAAAAGAGAACTTTAATTGGCAGTGCTCACTTTATTTTTGAAGATGAAAGTGTTTCAATAACTAAAAAACAGCAAAAATTAATTGACGATAGTATAAATGAATATTCAACAATATTTTTTGCAATGGATGGTAAGTTAGAAGGGATTATTTGTATAGAAGATCCTATAAGAAAAGAAGCTAAAGATGTTATAATTAAATTAAAAGAGTTGGGAATTGAGAATATGATTATGTTGACTGGAGATAGTGAAAATGCAGCATATCATGTTTCAAAAGAATTAAAAATCACTGAATATCGATCTCAAGTTTTACCTGAAGATAAAGCAAACATTGTACAAGATCTTCAGGATAAGTTTGGAAAAGTTATAATGGTTGGGGATGGAATTAATGATTCTCCTGCATTATCAGTTTCTGATGTATCTGTAGCTATGAAGGATTCTTCTGATATTGCAAGAGAAGTAGCTGCTATATCCCTACTTTCTGATGATTTAAACCAGCTTTTAACACTTCGAATTTTAAGTGAAAGAATGCTAAATAAAATAAATAATAATTATAATGGTATATTAGCTATTAATACATCTTTAATTGTTTTAGGAATAACTGGTATTATGAGTCCTTCAAATTCTTCATTAATCCATAATCTTTCGACAGTAGCTTTTGGAGCATTAAGTACAAGAAAATGTTTAGATAAGTAATCTATACTATTTTTAATTTTAATTTTTAAGGTTTTTATAAATCTTTTATTTTTTTATTTATTATTATTTTTTAGTATTATTTCTTTATTATTACTTATTTAGTATTACTTATCTGCTATTTTTTATTACTATTATTATTTTTTAGTATTATTTCTTTATTATTACTTCTTTATTATTTTATTCCTTCATTGTTTTTATTATTAATTTTTTGTTATATGTTTGGAGTGCAATGTGGTTTATCATTAGTAGCTCCATAAGCTCTTTTTTCTCTTTCTTCAATTTTTAAGATTATTCCATTGCTAAATATTTCATAGATAATATCTCCATCTTTTATTTTCATTGATTTTGAAGACGTCTTTATTGTATCATCATCTTTCTGATAAAATTGAGATATGGTTATTTCTAAATTATTAGTTATTGTAATTTTTTTGTCTTTTTCACTATACTTATCGATTCTCTTTTTTATATATTTCAAAACCTTTTTTTCATCTGACATTTTTTAGCCTCGAATTTTTCTTTAAATAAACTTGAATATTTGATTTTTAATCATGTCTTTTATTTTTTTCTATTGTTTTAGACTAATTCTATTGTATACTAATATTTGTAGTTTTTATTAATTATTTTTTTTGGCTTGATTCTAGGATTTTTATTAAAAATTATCTATATTAACTATTTATATAGTGTAATCAATAATTATAATATATTATATAATTATAATAATTATAATAGAGATAATTTATAATAATTATACTAGATATAACAAACTAGATTAATAATAATAGTTTACAAAGATAATTATTGAGATAATTTAGAAGCAATTATTAGATAATTTAGAAATAATTATAGAAATAATTATAGAGATAATTTTATTTAGAGATAATTTTATTAAAAATAATTATATTTTTATTAAAAATAGTGATAATTAAAATATAGATAATTCTATTATAATATCATCTAATTTTAAGCATAATTAATTTTCACACGTGATTATATGGATATCTTAGAAATGACTGACTTAGAAAAAACAATCTATAAATATGCACTTTTAAATGCAGTTAAACATAAAGGAAATGCGAATCCAGGAGCTGTTATGGGAGCTATCATGAGTAGTGAACCAGATTTAAGAAAAGATGCTAAAAAGATAGGGTCAGTATCTGGTAGGATAGTTGCAAAAGTTAATGGAATGTCTACTGAAGAAATAGAACTTGAAATAGCTAATTTGGGTATTGAAATTGAAGACAATAAAACTAATAATGAGAAAGAGAAAGGTCTTTCAGATTTACCTGGTTCTCATAAAAATGTTGTAATGCGTTTTGCTCCTAATCCAAGCGGCCCTTTACATATTGGTCATGCAAGAGCTGCAGTACCTAATGGGGAATATGCTGAAAGATATGATGGAAAATTGATTCTTCGTATTGAGGATACTGATCCAAAAAGAATTTATCCTCCTGCTTATGATATGATTCAAGAGGATCTTGAGTGGTTAAATATAAAAATTGATGAAATTTATTATCAAAGTGATAGGTTTCCAATTTATTATGAATATGCAGAAAAACTAATTAAAAATGGTGCTGCATATATGTGTCAATGTGAAGGTGGAGAGTTTAAAAAATTAAAAGATGCTTGTAAAGCTTGTCCTTGTAGATCTAAATCTCCTGAAGAAAGTATGGAGTTATGGAGAGAATTTTCTAATATGGAGGCTGGTCAAGCAGTTCTTCGTGTTAAAACTGATATAAAGCATAAAAATCCTGCTATTCGTGATTGGGTAGCTATGAGAATTGTTGAAGAAGAGCATCCTCGTATTGGAAGAAAATATAAAATTTATCCTATGATGAATTTTTCAGTAGCTATTGATGATCATTTAATGGGTATGACTCATGTTTTAAGAGGTAAAGACCATTTAGCTAATAGTGAAAAACAAAAATATCTTTATGAACACATGGGTTGGGATGTTCCAGAGTTCATACATTATGGAAGGCTTAAAATGGAAGATATTGCACTTAGTACTTCAAAAGCTATGGCTGGAATTGAAGAAGGTACTTATATGGGTTGGGATGATCCTAGACTTGGAACTCTTAGAGCTATAGCTAGAAGAGGAATTCAAAATAAGGCTATCCATGATTTAATGGTTGAAATTGGTGTTAAAATGTCTGATTCAGCTATTAGCTGGAAAAAGATTTATGGTCTTAATAGAAATATTCTAGAGGAAATTTCCAACCGTTATTTTTTTGTTCCAAATCCTAAAAAAATTAAGATAGATGACTTAAGTATCGAAAAAAATAATGAAACTGATATTAATGAAACTGATATTGAGATAATTGAAAGACCTCTTCATCCAGATCATCTAAAAAGAGGTAATAGAAAACTTGTTTTTGATGGTGAAGTCTATATTTCTAGTAATGATTTAGATGATGGTATTGTTCGTTTAATGGATGCAATAAATATAGATATTAAAAATAATGATATTTTTTATAATAGTAAGTCTTTTGAAGAGGCAAGGAAATTAAAAGCTAGAATTATTCAATGGGTTCCAGCTAATGATAATATTAAAGCAAAAATTGTTATGGATGATGCCTCTATAGTAGAGGGGATTTGTGAATCTGATTGTAAAAATCTTAATGTTGGAGATATTGTACAATTTGAAAGATTTGGATTTGCAAGGTTAGATGAGATTAATAATGATGAGCTTATTTTTTATTTTGCTCATAAATGATTTTATTTAGTAATTTTATCTTTTAATATTATTTAGTAATTTTATTTAGTAACTTTATTAGTAATTTTTTTATTATACTTATTTTTATTATTTTTTAATATTAGTATCTTATTAGCATTATTATTAGTATTATTATTAGTATTATTAATATTATTATTAATATTATTATTTGTAATACTTTATTTATTATTTTTTAAATATTAGTATTTTTGATATTATAAGTATTATAAGTATTATAAGTATTATAAGTATTATAAGTATTATAAGTATTATAAGTATTATTAATGTTATTAATATTATTAGTGTTATTAATATTATTATTTGTAATACTTTATTTATTATTATTTTTTTTAAAAAAAAATATTGGTGTTTAAAAAATATTGGTATAATTTATAATACGATATATAAATGTTATTAGTATTATTTATATTAGTATTATCCATATCAATATTACTAATTATTGCTAATATTACTAATAATATTTATACTAATATTATTCATATCTGTATTATTTAAAAATAAATAATATTAAATCTAACATTAAGTCTAATACTAAATCTAATACTAAATTTAATACTAAACTTAATACTAATCTAATATTAAATCTAATATTAAGTCTAATACTAAACTTAATACTAATCTAATATTAAATCTAATATTAAATGATAAATTTAATAATAAATCTAAAAATTAGTCTAAATATAAATCTAAAATAATAAAAATTAATAAAAATGGAAAATTTTTGAAAATAGAATTAATAGAAAAATGAATTATTAATTAATAGAAAAATGCATTATCCTTCTTTCAATTTTTTAAAGTTTTTTATATGGATATTTTTCCTTAATATATTTGCTGAAATATGTTCCATGTGAATCAGCAGATAATAAATCTTCATGGTCTGCGTTAGAAACCCCATAGAAGTGATAAATCTTTTTATTTAGAAGTTCGACTTCTAATGTTTGTGTTATAGGGTCATATCCTACCGAAGCAAGATCTTTTGAATTAACGGGAACTCTATCCATAACTCATCACCCCCAGTATTAAGTTACTATTATATATGTACATGATTTTATTTAATTTTTTTGGATATTATAAATAAAATTTGTATATTATGTTATTCATAATAAATTATTCTATTCATTTTAATATAGTAATTTATAAGTTATAGTTATGCAAATATTAAAATATGATATAATTTTTGATTAACATAATTAATAAAAGAATATAAACAGGAATTTCATTGATTCATTAGTAAAGAATAAATTAATTTATAAGGAATAAATTGAGTTATAATAAATAGTTTAATATAATAAATAATTTAATAATAAATAATTTAATTTATTAATAATTCTAAAAATTATACTTAACAATTTTAGAATATTTTTTTAACATCAGAAAAACTTATCCATTTTTCCTGTGCCCTATATTTTACCCTTATATTTTCGTGTTTTATCTCTAATATTTTACTGGAATAGCTTTCACCATTATAATTGAATATTATTTCATCTCCAACTTTTATATCATAATAGTTTCCACCAATAAGTATTTTTTCACCCATATCAAACAACCCTTCTGTATATGAAGATTTTTCATCATCATTATGAGAATCTGAGTATTTTAAGTTATCATGATTATTATAGTTTTCATATTCCTTTTCATATTCCTTTTGATATTCTTTTTCATATTCTTCATCACCATAATCACTATAATTCTTATACTTCTTATCATTATAATTATTATTATCTATATAATCATTATTGTATTGATTATCGATATTTAAATTACTATTTAAATTATTTTTGACAGGATTATATTCTTCAGGAGTTGTATATGGAGTTATAGTATCATCATTTACTAAATCTGGTTCCTTTTTAATTATCCTAAAGCTTCCATCTTCATTTTCTTCTAGATCAATATTTTCATTATTTTCAATTTCATTTGTTTCAGTGTTTAAGTTTTCAGGAGTATTTAAATTATATAAATTTTCTTCTTCTAAATCAATATTCTGATTTAAAGAAATTTCTATATCTTGTTCATGATTTTGATAATAATCATTACTTATAATATCTTGATGTTTTATATGCATAGGTTCTTGAAATATTTTACTTGCTACTCCATTTTTCAATTCTTTTTTTTCTTGCATTGGTTCTTCCCAAGACTTACTCACAAAACTATATTCATTCGATTCTTCTTCAAGATTATTTTCTGTGAATGGATCTTTCCAATGTTTATTTACAATCGGTGGTAGATCATCTGATAAATCTGAAGTTTTTTTATCTTTATACAGTAATTTAACTAATATAATAGCTATTGCTCCAATTACAATTATTGTAGTAATTATTGGGAATGTTATTGGATTCATGTTTATCATCGATTTAGATTTTTTATGTTTCATTATAAAATTTTTTTATACAAATGTAATTTAAGTAAAATGAATATAAACTATATTAAAAATATAATTTTTTCAATATTTATTAATTTAATATACTTAATATTATATATTTATTTATAATGATACTTAATATAGATATTTAATATATTTAATTCTTATCTTAACTACATTTTTATATATATATTTTTTATATTCTTTATATTCTTATTTTAATCTTTATTTTTTAATTTTTTTCAGTTAATTTTTATTTATAGTTGTTACTTTCCTTATATTTTTGGTTTATTTAAAAATTAATAATAGTGTTTTTAATTAATAATAAATTTTTTAATAGTATTATTTTTTTATTAAAATTGTCTTTTTAGATTTTTTATAAAAAAATTTATTAAATACTTTTTATAAATAGTTATTATTCTCTATTTGTTATAATATTATTCTCTATATTATAATACATCTTTATTTATTAATAATACTCTTTATTTATTAGTAATATTCTTTAAATAATTATTATAATTTTTTAAATAAATATTATAAGCAAGCATTTGATTTTATTTACAAAATAGGTCTTTATTTGTAGATTTCTATTAGCAGGCCTTTATTTTTAGGTCTTTAGTAGGTCTTTATTTATAGATCTTTATTAGTAGGTCTTTGTTAGTAAAATATTTAATCAATTATATTTTATAATGGTGGACAATTTATGAGCGTAAAAATTAATGAAAATTATCTTTTATTACAAAATAGCTATCTATTCATTGAAATTGCAAGAAGAATTGATGAATTTCAGAAAAATAACCCAGAAGTTGATATAATTCGTATGGGAATTGGAGATGTAACAAAACCTTTAACACCAACTGTTTTAACTGCTTTTAAAAAAGCTGTTGTTGAGATGGGTGATGAAAAAACATTTATGGGTTATGGCCCTGAGCAAGGTTATCCTTTTTTAATTAAAACAATTATAAAAAATGATTTTGAGCCATTAGGCGTTAATTTAGAGTTAGATGAAGTCTTTATTAGTGATGGATCAAAGTGTGATACTGGTAATATTCAAGAAATATTCGATTTAAATAATAAGATTGCCGTAACTGATCCTGTTTACCCTGTTTATGTAGATACTAATGTAATGGCTGGTCGCACTGGTCATATTAAGGATAATGGTATGTATGAAGGGTTAGTTTATTTGCCATGTATTCAAGAAAATGATTTTGTACCAGAATTACCTAAAGAAAAGGTAGATATAATTTATCTCTGTTTCCCAAATAATCCTACTGGAACTACACTTAATAAAGAACAATTAACTAAGTTTGTAGAATATGCAAAAGAAAATGAATCTATAATATTATTTGATGCAGCTTATGAGAAATTTATAACTGAAGATGATGTTCCTCATAGTATTTATGAAATAGATGGAGCTAAAGAGGTAGCTATTGAATTTAGAAGTTTTTCAAAAACTGCAGGGTTTACTGGAACTAGATGTGCATATACTATTGTTCCAAAAGAACTTAAAGCAGTAGATAGCTATGGTAACTTACAATCTGTTAATGAGCTTTGGAATAGGAGACAAACTACAAAATTTAATGGTGTTTCTTATCCTGTTCAAAAAGCTGCTGAAGCTACTTTCACAGAAGAAGGAAAGAAGGAAATAATGGATAATATTGAGTATTATATGAACAATTCAAAAATAATTCGAGAGAGTTTAGCTAATATAGGTTTAAATGTTTATGGCGGTGTAAATTCTCCTTATATTTGGGTTAAAACTCCTAATGATATGGATTCTTGGGACTTTTTTGATCTTCTTCTTAATGAAGCAAATGTGGTTGGAACTCCTGGTGCGGGCTTCGGTTCTAGTGGGGAAGGTTATTTAAGACTTACTGCATTTAATTCTTTAGAAAACACTAAAGAAGCAATGAAAAGGATTTCTGAATTATCTTTTTAGATATTTGATTTTTAAATAGCTGTATATTAACTTAAATATTTATTTAAAATAAAAATAAAAAGGAAATGGTATTTTGTTTAATGGAAAACACATCTCTTACTGGTTAGACAGTACAGAAATGAAAAACTATTCTTCTCTTAAAGAAGAGATAAAAGTTGATGTTGCTATTATTGGTGGGGGAATAGCTGGAATAACAACAGGGTTTATTCTTAAAAAACAAGGGTTCAATGTTGCTTTAATTGAATCTAATCGTATTGTTGGTGATGTTACTGCTGGAACAACAGCTAAAATCACTATTACATCTGGCTTAATCTATAGCAATCTTTTATCTAAATTTGGAAAAGATTTTGCTTTAAAATTTTATATGGCAAATTTTGATGCTTTTAATACCATTAGTAATATTGTCAATGAATTTAATATTGATTGTGATTATAGAGTTTCTTCTTTGTATTTATATTCTTCTGATGAAAATTCTTTTCATTTAATTAAAAATGAGTATGATTCATTAGAAGAGCTTGGAGTTCATGCAAAACTCACCGATGAATTACCATATCCTCATAAAGGATTAGGGATATTACATGATAATCAAGGTGAATTTCATCCAAAAAAATACTTAAATTTTTTAGCTGATTCTATTGATGGTGATGGTTCTTTTGTTTTTGAAAAAACACGAGCTTTCACTATTGAAGATGCTCCAAATGATTCATTCTATGATTCTGATTTGAAAAAGATTTCTAATGGTAATGATAGTGATTTAAAATTGATTCATACTGAAAATGGAAATATTTTAGCTAACTTCGTAGTTGTAGCTACTAATTCTCCTATATATGATCCAGATTCTGTATGTAATTTTATGTATCAAAATAAGTCATATATAATGGGAATTTATACTAATAAAAATAAAGATTCTGGTATGTTTGTAGATATTAACCCATTTCATTCTTATAGATCAACTAATACTGATAAGGGAGAAATGGTTATTGTTGGTGGTGAACATCATGATATTGGTGAGGTTGAAGATACTTGGGAGTGTTATAAAAACTTAAGTAATTATATTGAAGAAATTTTCGATACAACTGATATTGAATATTTTTGGTCTAATCAGGACAATAGATCTGTAGATGAGGTTCCTATAATTGGTGAAACTTCACATAATGGTGTTTATATAGCTACTGGTTTTGGAAGCTGGGGAATGACTACTGGAACTATATCAGCTAATGTTATTTCTCAATTAATATTAAATAAACTTGGTAAAAAGAGATTAAAACTTAATGAAAGAAAAGAAAATTTAAGAATAGATGATTATATTGATATTTTTGATCCTCAAAGATTTAAAGATAAAGAAGGTCATAAAGATATTGAAAAATGTTTAAATACATTTGATAGAGGATCTGAGATTGAAAATTCTGATATTTATGAGTTAAGTGATGAGGAATCTCAACTTTTATCTAAGTATTTATTAGAATTAAATTTTGAAGAAGCAAAAATTGTTAATATTGGAAATCATTCAGTAGCAATTTATAAAGATATTGATTCTAATTTTTATGGGGTTGAATCAAGATCTACTCATAGTGGTTGTACTCTTGTTTGGAATACAGCTGAAAAATCATGGGAATGCCCTAAATTTGGATCAAGATTTAGTTTTAATGGGAAAGTGATCCATGGACCTGCAATTTATGATTTAAAATCATATATTTAAAAATTCTTATGTATTATTTGTTTTTATATTTGCTTTTTAAACAATTTTAATTTTAAGTAATCTTTATTTCAATTTTAAGTAATTCTCATTGCAATATTTTCAGCTTCTTTAAGTATTTCATTTTTCTGGTTTAAATCTTCTTTTGAATGAATTCCTGCAGCTATTAATGTATTCACCACATCAAAATTCATAAAATCATATAAAAACGCTTTTTGATTTTTGGTATATTCTTCATAAACTTTAGCATCAGGGTTTCCTTGAGTATATATTAAAATAACTTTTTTCCCATCAACATTTCTATTTTTATTATTGTATATACTATAAAATCTATCTGTGAATAGTTTAGTTTGTGCTGTAACTTCACCAAAATAAATTGGTGATCCAATAATAATATAATCTGCATCCTCCATTTCTTTATGAATTTTATTTATATCATCATCTAATCACATGATTCATTTTCTTTGCAGTATCCACAAGCTTGACAAGGATTTATATTTAAACTGTTTAAAGATACTAATGCAGTTTCGTGGTTATTTTCATCTGCTGTGTTAAGTATTTTCTTAATTATTGTATTTGTACTACCTTCCTTATTAGGACTTCCTGAAAATGCCATAATTTTCATAAGTTCACCCCATTATTAAAATTTAAAAGTTATTATACTATTTTAATTAAATTATACCATTTTAATTAATCTTATAATTTAATTTTAGAACCTAATTTTATAAAATGTTTCTGTTCTATATAAGATATAAAATAATTTATATATAATTTGATTTATATATAAAATAGATTATATTTATTATATTAATATTATATTTAATAATATATTAGTTTATAACTATATTAGTTTATAACTAATTTAATAATTTATTTTATAATAATATCATAATAATATTAATAGTAATACTATTAATACTAATATTAATGCTATTAAATACTATTAATACTAACACAAATAATAATATTAATAATAATATTAATAGTAATATCAACAGTAATACTTAAAATTATTGTAGTAATAATAAACTTACTAATATTCATGTTTTTAAGTTTTTATTTAAATTTTTTATCTAAATTTCTTTATTTTTTAGAGTATAAGAGGGGTTTTAATGGTTTCTGATAAAGATCTTTTTGATGGAATGAGTGAAGATAATAAAAATAGGTATAAAAAAGATACGATCAATCGATATGGTAAGCGTTCATTTAAAAAAGCTGATAAAAAACTTAAAAAGATGAACCCTGCTGAATGGGAAAATTATCAATCTAACTTAAACAATTTAATTCAAGAAATAGCAAACTCTATGGATAAAAATGAATATAATTCAAAAAAAATTCAAAAATTAATATTTAAACATTTTAAATTAGTTGGGACTTTGAATCCAACAAATAAAGAATCTTATATTGAACTAGCAAATCTTTACTGTGAACATGAAGATTTTATAGTATTTTTTGATAATTATCATAAAGGATTGGCCGAGTTTATGTCTAAAGCTATGATCTATTTTGCAAATAATGATTCTAGAAATTAATTCTAGAAATTAATTTTTTAATTAACAATTTTTAATTATTTATATTCTATTTAATCAACATTAAACATTAAATTATATATACTAATGTATATCAATATAAACTATGAAAGAAAAGGCAATAAAAATAGAGGATTCAGATTCATTCCAAACAATATTCACAAAATATGGGGCAATAGCTTTAGATAAGCAAGAATGCTTTGGTGAAATTATTGGAGATACTATTGGGAATTTAAATATTGATGATGGAGTTATATCTTTTGGAGATGATTTAGAATTTCCAGTACAAATAATTGGAACTTTATCCAATGAAAATAATAAGTGGCATTGGGCATGGGATAATGAAGAGGTAAACTTCACTGAAAATTTAATCAAAGAGTCTTTTGATGTTAAAAAAATTGGTGAAAAATATAGTATTGGTCAGTTTATTACCGATGTATTTGATGCTGATTTACTTGAATCTCATTTGATAGCTATGACTGTTTCAGGTATTATGGATGATGATGCTTATTATGCAGTTGATCTGGGAGAAATTACAATCTTTGTAACTATTAAATCTGATAAAATTCAAAAAGATAACTCAATTGAAAGATTTATAAATGTTTATAATAAGTTTCAAAAAGAATTTGATGTTAAACCAAGACTTGCATTTGAAGGTTATACTAAACTTAGAGGATATAAATATAAGGAAAGAGATGAGTTTTCAGTAGCTAAAATTGATGAATCAAGAGTTATAGTTGGATTTTCAGAAAGAGGTAATGTAACTCATATTCAAACTCTGTTAGAATAATTTAATCTCTATTTTATGTTTTCATTCATATTTATTATAGTTTAAATATTTTAATACTTTTTGTATATATTTTATTAATATATTTATTCTATCAATATATTATTTTTTATATTATTTATAAGATTATTTCTAATATTAGTATAATATTATTTTTAGTATTATTTCTAATATTTAGCTTATATGACATTTTAAAATTTTAAATTTTGGTATTTGGGCATTCCTAATATTTTGGGTGGTTTTATGGATAAAGAATTAATCCAAGAAATAAATTATGAAATATCAATATTAATTGATTCTGGTTTTTATTACAATGATGAGATACTTGAAATTATAGAAGAACAGTTTATTGATGAAGATATACCATTAGATATTCTTAATAATATGATATTAGATAGATATAATGAAAATATATCTAAACAAAAGGATTGGGAAGAAAAAACTGACTTTGATAGACTTAGAGAGTGTTTTAATCAGATTAATAAAGAAAAGATAATAGCTATCCATAATGCAGGTTATACTATAGATGAAGGTGTTCATGATGCTTTTGAAGTGTTCCATCATCTTAAATCTAAAAATATGTCTCCTGAGGGATTTTGTTTTTATAATTTTCAAGATATAGAAGTAGCTATTAATTATAATCTGTTAAATATTGCTTTTGGAGATTTTACAGACAATGAAGAAAAATCATTAGATATAGGTAAAAAAATAACTAATATTTTTAAAATAAATAGCTTTTCTGTTAAATGGAATGAAGATATTAATACAAGAATTGAAATTAATCCATTTAAGTGGGAGAAATCCTTTGATAATCAAGAATATGAAATGGAAGGAGCTTTTAATTCTTATTTAAAGAACTATAAATAATTATGGGTATTTATGAAACAAAAAACTTTAAGGTTGATGGAAGATGCAATTTCATCAGCTGGAAGATGGACTTGGTTAGAAACATCTGAAAATTCTATTCAGCTTGATTTTGAAGATGTTCAATTGTATAAACCAAGTTTAGAAAAATATACTAAACATTCTAGTGAAATAACTATCCGTTTAGCTGACGATCCTTTTTTTGCTATTTTTTATAATGATTATGAAGATATAAATTTTTTAAATATAAAAAATAATTTAAACATAAAGAATAATAAAAAAAAGAATGACTTTTTAAAAGAAGAAGATTTTCAAATTAAAGATGATTTTTCATATAAGATAATAGAAAATGGGCTGAAATTTCAAGATTTTAATCTTTTTGAAAAAATAAATGAGAATTATAAGTTTAAAAAGACATTTTTAGGAAATATTGATGATTTTTCTAATATTAATAATGATTTTTCTAGTATTGAAGTTGATTTTATATTATTAGTTATTTTTGATGATATTGCTATTATTTGTGGAGCTAATCAGATTAATTTTTTCAATGATTTTGAGTCTTTAAATGATCATGATATTAAAAAGCTTTCTAATCAATGGTGGGTTTACTGGGTTGATTATTGGAAATCTAAAAAAACTGATCATGAATATGAGTATGATCCTGCTTGTGAAGTATTTTTATGGATATAAGTTTTCAGAAATACAATTTTTAATGATATAAATTTTCATGATATATATTTCCATGATTAGACTTGTATTATTATAGACTTGTATTATTATAGATTTGTATTATTATAGGTTTGTCTTATTATAGATTTTTATATATAGCTTTTTAATTTATTTTATTTCTAATTTATTTTATTTTAATATTATTTTATTTCTAATGTATTTTAATTTTATTAAATGATAATTTTATTAATGCTTTTAATAATATATTATAATAGGATTATTTACTATGAAATCTAATTCACATTATAAATCAGAAAATATAACTATTGAGGATATAGTCAATTGTTTAAATGATTTAGAAAGTATTGATTCTTTTTTTATATTAGAAAGAGGAGATTGTAGCTACCTCCAATGTATAAACTATAAAGGTCATTTATTAATTGAAGAGAGAGTTTATAAGGATAATAGTTTTAAACATTATGTTTTAGGTCATGATTATATTACCTTTAATGAAAATGAAGTCAAAAAAGATGGGATATTTGATACTGATGAAAGTATGATGTTTAATATAGGGCATGAAAATAAAAAATCTTACTTTAATAATAATAGATTAGCTATTGATGATAAATTTTTCAAAAGATTTTCAAATGAACTTTTTTCTTTAGAAGAGACTATTAGTACTTTTACTAATTATTATACTAATATTCCATTTGAATTTATCACAAAAAGAGATATAACTCACGAGTTTGGAGAGTTAGAAAAAGGATTTATTTTTATCAAATGGTTAAATTCAGCAGTTGATAATTTTAAGGAAGATTTAGATGAATTTATAACAATCATCGAACCTTTTATAATTGATGAACTTAAAAAAGATTGTATTGGTCGTAAAATTGTTTTTGATGAAAAAATGAGTGAAAGGTTAAATTTTCCTGAAAATGAAGATATTAATAATGAAGATATTAATAATGAAGATATTAATGGAAATAGTATCAAATGCTCAGTTTTTCAAGTCATAGACGTTTTCTGGGCTGCTGAGTCTATCATTGAAATTGCTAAAAAATATGAGTTTATACATGATATTGTTATTTTTAAAAAGAAAAGTCTTGAGGATATTGAGCTTATAAAAATAAGTATTGAAGATTTCAGCTAAATTATCCTATCAGGCAGCAAATAAACAATATTTAAAAATCAATAAAACCAATAAACAGAAAACTATAAAATAATAAACTTCATTAGCTAATTTGTTATTATTCATGACAATCACCCTAATATCAAGTTATTACTTTTAATTTTTCATATTAATAAATCTTACTATTTTAAATCAGGAAGGATAAAATATTTTAAAGACACTAAAATTGCATTAAGCTAAATAAAATATATAAAATATTTTAATTTATTATTTAAAGTCTATATTGTACAAACAAATTAATAGTTTAAGTTAATTTGTGCATTACATTTATATAATCTATTTTTAGAATTTTTATATACTTATTTTATTATCTATATTTATTTTATTATTAAAATTACTTTTCAAAAGCTCTCTGATTTATTTTATAAGTTATACTTTAGATATATTATTTTGGTAATTATTATGGATAAACAGACATTTGAAGATATTATTGATGAAACTGGGACTATTTTTAGAGATATTGATGTTTTTGGCCCAAATTATTTGCCAGAAATATATAAATATAGAGATAAACAGTTATATGAAATGGTTAGCTTTTGTAGAGGGCTTAAAAATGGACATCCTCCTCAAAATATGATGTTAGTAGGTAAATATGCAACTGGAAAAACATCTACAATATTGAAATACTTTAATTTAATAGAAGAAAGATTTAATAATGTTTTGTGTGTCCATATAAATTGTCAAGTTAATAAAACTGAATATAAAGTGTTTACTCAAATTTATAAAAGACTTTTTGGTGAAAATGTAAATGTTAATGGGTTATCTACTTTTAATATCTTTGAAAAATTAATGAAAGAGATTAGAAAAGACAATAAAATATTGATAGTAGCATTAGATGACTTTGATTTTATAAAAAATGATAAAGAGTTAAATAAAACATTATACAATCTTTTGAGAGCTCATGAAACATATAATAATGCTAAGATTTCAGTGATAACTATAACTTCGCAACGTAAAAGTATTATTCTAAATGATAGTGTTATTTCTAGCTTTCATCCAGTCGAGATCAATTTTCCAAGATATACTCATTCTCAAATATTTGATATTCTTAAACATAGGTGTATTGCAGGATTTTATCCCGGTGTAATATCTGAAAAACTCATTAATTTAGCTAGTGATTATACTTTTGAGCGAGAAGATTTACGTTATGGTATTAAGTTATTAAGTAAAGCAGGTGAACGTGCTGAAACTTATGGTTCTAGTAAGATTACTGAAGATTATATATACTAATTATTTTTTTTAAATATAGTTAATACTTTTATCTTATTTTTTATTATATTTTCACTTGCAATCATTCCATAGGGGGTGGGGTGGGGTGAGAGCTGTGGCTTATTTATAATGTATAAGACAAATTAAAGCACAAAGCTAACTAATTTAACATAATCATTAATTAACTTTGAAATAAAGTAAATAAAGATAAATATATTATATTTTTGATAAAAGTGAGTTAAAAAAAGACTTTTGTTAAAAAAGATTTTTTATAAAATATTAAAAATATTTTTTTTATTTTTAACTTAGAATCAGCATAGCTATATTCAGGATGTTGGCTTATTGGATGCAGTTTCAGAATAGAAAAATTAACAAAAATAGGAATTTTTTAAATTATTTGAAAAATCCATAATTTTGTATGAATTAAAGGAGTTGTGATATAATTAAAAGTGAAGCAATAGTAAAATTAAAAATTTGTAAATGGTGTGGGGAAAAATTTTTAAAAAAGCATAATAGGCAAGTATATTGTTCTGATTTTTGCAGTAAAAATGCAAGACAAGAAAAAAATAGAGCATATTTCAGGAAGTATTATCATAGATACAAAGAAACTATGGCTGAAAAACAACGATCTGGATTGGGAAGTGGTTATTTATCAATGCATAGACATAACAGCTTTGATCAAGAGTTACTAGCTATAAAAAAGGAAATGAAAAAATTGAAAATAAAATCTTAAATATTATTTGATTTAATTTTTATTTTTACTCAATTTTTTCTAATTGCTTAGAGTAAGTGTTGATTATAAAAAATAATTATTTGCACTATGTAATTAATTAATGCAATAAGCTTTTTTTAATTGCTTAGAGTATGTTTTGGATATTAAAAAGTTTAGTAGTATGATAATAAATAAATGCCCTGAATGTAATGGTAAGAATATTGAAATAAGTTACAACCACATGATTAAAAGATACACTTTGACTTGCTTTAATTGTAATAAATATTACAAAATAGGAGAACAAAATAATATATGTTGTCCTGAATGTAATGGAAAAGATATTTGTTATGAAAAATTGGAAATCATTTGTAAAAAATGTGGTTTGGTCCTTAGTAGTGTTCCTCCATCTTATGTTGCGAATTTTAAAGTAGTATTTGATTGGGGAATAAAATTATAAATTTAATTTGGATTAGATGAGTCGAAACTAAATCTGTTTTTTAAATAGACTTTTCTCTATAAAAATTAATAATATTATTTTTTATATATAAAAAATAATCAATAACTATCTATTCATCTAATCAATTAAATTTTCAATCTTTTTTATATTTTCTATTTTTAATTTTTATTATATTTAAATTTTCAATAGTTTTAAAGTTTTATAACATTTTTTTTATTTTTTGAACAATAATAATTCATTTTTTTATTTTATTCATACTTTTCATAATTATTTTTATAACATCACTGATTATTATGTTGGAGGTGGTATGATAGTACAAGTAAAAGAAATAAGTCCGATGAAACTAATTATTGGCATTACGATAGGAATAACAATAATATATAGTCTAAAACTTGGATACATAGAAGTTTCAACAGCAGGATTGGGAATTTTTGGAGGTTATTTGGCTAAAAATATTGAATTGAAATCAGATAGTCGTGATATCAATGACAGAGAGTAATAAAGCAGAAATAGATATTGCTGAAATTAGGGGAATACTTAAAGGAGTGGATAATAAGTTGGACACAATGCAAAAAGATATTATTCATATAAAAAACAATGACAAAGAAAAACTTCAAAGAATAGCTAAAATTGAAACAGAACAAAAATTATTGGAAAAATGGGAAAATGAACATATCGAAATAAATAAAGATACAAAAAAAGAATTTAATCGAATTGATCAGAAATTAAACAGATATATTAGCTCTGAAAATAAATGGAGAGTTGGAATAATAATTACGCTTACTTTAGCATTATTTGATTTAGTAACAAGATTTCTAATAAAATGAAAAATAAAATAATAAAAATTATTTTAAGAATAAAATTAGTTTATTTTTTCATGATTATTATTTTTAATATATTCTTTTTTTTTATTGAATAGTATTTCAATTTTACATCATTATATTTTATAATATAAACTTTTTTTATAAATTCATTGATCCAAAAACAGTATAATTATCATATAATCATATTTGATATTAAAATTTTAAAATATTTATTGAATGGTTGAATTATATGAATTTCATTATATCTTATTATGGCTGAATTTGGGACTTTTTTTATATGGAAATTTTATATGGAAATTCTAGATGACTTTAACTGTAATGATAATTTATTTATAGAATTTTATGTTTTTTATATTAGTAATTTAGTGATTAATTAGGAAAAATTTATTATGTATTTTTATGTTTTTTATTTAATCTTTAATAATGAAATTAAGTATTATGGAGATTTTAATATAAAAAATATCTTAAATTATTTTTTGAAATATTTTTATGAAAAAATTTCTAAAAAATTTTCTTTAAGTATTTATGGGAGCTTTATTCCTCCTCCATATTCTATAGATAATTTATTATCAATTAATTAAATATTGAATAATTAAAAAGGAGATTTTTTTTAAATGGAATTTGATAACACATTAAGTAGTGATGTATTAATATATCATATTTTATCTGATTGTGATAATCCTGTTATAAATAGGCATATGATTGCTTTTCAAGCTCAATCCAATATTGAAAATGAAAACGATTGTATTTTCATAGATCATATTAGTAACCAATATAACAAACAGACTAGTGACTCAGACCATTTTTTAGCAACTGTTGAATTAATTATCACTAATAGGAATTCTGATTATGAAATAGCTAGTGAGGCTATTAATTTGTGTATCAAGCAAATTAAAAAAGTTCTTAGAAATAATATTGAGATTCAAAGAAGGCAACTAAAAATAATGAGTAGTATTACTTCTTATAGTGATGATTGTATTTTAAATCGTAATTTAACATTACAACTTAATGAAATGGATGTATATAGTTTAGAAGAAGATTTTAGTGATTTGGATATTTTGTTTGGTGGAATTGAACTAAATGTTCAATGATTAGTTAAATATAAAATTAAAAGATGAAAAGCTAATAAAAGCTTTAAATATTTAGGAGTGATAAAAATGTTGGGTGAACCATTAATAAATATAACTGAGAGTGCAGGAGTAGTTCCTAGAATTAATTATAGTAATGTTGTTTGTATTGTAGCTCCATTTAAAGATAGTTCTTTTGTGTTTAAATCATATAAGAATATTCAAACAGCGATTATTGAACAAAAAACAACTGATGAAGATGCAGTAGGTTACAGATATCTGCAGATTTTGTCTGAAAATAATAATATAAAAGATGTTATTTTATGTAATTTAACAACTGGTGAAAATGAATATGATTATAGCTTAACTGATGAAAAATTGGCTAATATTTTTGAAGAATTAAAAGATGTACATTTTAATATTTTGGCCATTCCCTATGAGTTAACACCTAATCAATTAACAATGTATAAAGTTTTTAGAGATAATGAGTTTAAAAAAATGAATGCTTTTGGATTAAACACTTATATTGAACCAACTTTAGAGAAAATTCAGAGTATATCTGTGGAATTTGCGGATGGAGGTATTTATAAGGTGATAACAACTCCAATAAGTAAAAATCTTTATAATTATAGTCTGTCTGAAAGTGTGATTTACCATACTGCAGTTACAGCAGGTCACAATGAAAATGTAAGTGAAACTTATTTTATACTTGATGGAGTGAGTGGTGAGATAACTAAAGAAAAATATTCAGAAGAAGTATACAATGCAATTATTAATAATGGTAGTTTAGCTGTTGGATATCGTGATAAAGTTAATGGTATAGTACAAATAATCAACAGTAATACTCCATCAATGAATGATTTGAAAATTGAAAGAGTATATCATTTAATTATTAATGAAGTTAGGAGATTGATTGAAGATACAATTGGGAAGGATAACAGTAGGTCTTTAACTTATCCTGGACTAATAGGAACTTTAATTTCAATAAAAAATAAATATGTTGGTTTAGGTTATATCACTGATTTAAACTATACTCTCAATAAAATTGGACAAGATAAAGCTCAATTAACACTTAAAGTTAATGAAGATGATATAATTGGAAAATTTGATGTTTCAATATCTCTTGAAATAAATGAGGAATGATATTATGGTTTATGTATTAAATGAAGCAAAAGCAGAAATAGATAATTTAAAAATATCTCATATTACTAGTGTGAGTGTTGAAGAGAATGATGATTCTAGTTCAGTAGTAACAAGTGATGGTGATGTGATTTTACCCTCTAACAATACTGGGGGAACTATAACCATTGAAGGATTGGAATTACCTGATGATGTTGAGGAATTAGTTGAGTTAGAAAAGCTGATAAAGTCTAGGAATATAGATAAAGCAACATTCAGCGGAATAGCATTCACTCAGAAAGGAGAACCATATCAAAGAACTATCACTGGATCTAATGGATTTATACTTAGAGGTTCTGAATGGACTCCTACAGATGGTGTGACTAGGTCTTTTGATTGTAAATTTAATAAAATTACCTTTGATTATAAAAAAGCTTAAAAATACCATTTTTTATTTATTTTTTTGGAGGATTATATAAATGGTTGAAAATATGAATAACATAGAAAAAAAACCAAAAATAGTAGAAAAAACTCTTGATCAATTGTTAAATGAAACTGAGTCTAAAATAACTCAAGGAAATGAATATTATCAAACAGAAAAATTTAGATTAGGTGATGGGATAATAAAAATACATTTCAAATTAATAAATCAAGAAATAATAATGCAAATGTATGATAAAAAAGAAAATGAAAGAATTCCTTATCTTTTGTCTAAGTCTCTTTATAATCCTAAAACTAAAGATTTATTCTCTGAAAAACAATTAGATAAATTTTTACCAGGTGGTTTAGCAATTGTTATAGCTTATAAAATACTTCAAGAATCTGGTTTTGACGAAAATGTAATGAAAAATCAACAATTACCTTTTTAAAGCAGCACCTCAATTTTGAAAAAGGAAAAATTGGACATTTAACAAGATTATTTTGCAGTGGAGTAATTACTCTAGATTTGAAAGAATATGGGGATTATCCTCCAATTGTTAGAATAAGTTTTGATGTTATAAGCAATGAGGTGCTAAGATACAAGAGTAAAATGATGGGAGCAAAGAAATAAATTCGTAATGTTATTTATATTACTAAAATAGATTTTTAGTAAATTAATTATAAAATATTTTTTAATCAATAATAATATCATTTTACTTTTATTTTTATATTTTATTTTTATAGTTTATTATTATAGTTTATTCTTATATTTTACTCTTATATTTTATTTTCATATTTTTAAAGTATTTCTCAATTTTTACATATTTTTATTTATTATTATCAATATTCATTATTTTTTATAAAAATTAAGGAGCAATCATAAATGACAAGTGAAAACAATCAAATCAATATCAGTACAAATATTGATGATTCTTCTTTAGAAAAATTACAAACAAGCCTTAAAGAATTGCAAAATGGATCAGTTGGTATTTTTGTTGATGGGTCAACATTAGATAATGCATCAATTAGTTTAGAAAACTTTAAATCTTTATGCACTGAATTAACATATCAAATCAATGTTTTAATTCCTTCTTTAGGAGGACTATCTGGAGCAGTTCAATCATCTATAGAAACTTTTTCGACTGCTGGAGAATCTCTTTTAACTTTTTCAGAAACTTTAGTAAATATAAGAGATGCTTTAGAAAACTTTGATGACGTTCTTAAATCTGTTGGGGTAAAATTTAAATTTCTTGGAGAAGGAGGAGCAATAAATAAATCATTAGCTAGTATACGTTCTGCTTTTGAAACTACTGGGGGTAAAATTCGTGGTTTTGGGGAAGTTATTAAAAATACTTTTGGAAATGCTAGTTCTAAAATAGGAACGTTTTTAACAAACACTGGATCAAAACTAAAAAATCTTGGAAGTGCATTTTTAGCCTCTGGTAAAGGAGCATTGACTGCAGCAGGTAATTATGTTAAATCTGGAGCGATGGCAGCAGCAAGTGCTATAAAAACAGGTGTTTTAACTTTGGCAACTTATGCTCAAGCTGCAGCACAGACGATTCTTAATGTTGTTATGAGCTTAAATCCAATTTTTTTAATTGTTATCGCAATTGTGGCACTAATAGCTGCTCTTGTTTATCTTTATTATAATTGTGAACAATTGAAAGCGATTATTGATGGATTATGGCAAGGTTTACAGTATGTAGCAAATATAATATGGGAATCATTAATTGGAGCTTGGCATGCTCTTATAGAAGCATTAACTGGAGCATATTTAGCTATTGTAACTTTTGTAACGGGTGCAATTGCCTGGATTGCTCAATTACCTGCTATGATTTGGTCATATTTGAGTTTAATAATATCTCAAATAATCTCTTGGGGACTTAATATTTTAAGTGTAGGTTTAAATGTTGCAAGAAACTTTGTTAACACGGTTGTTAGCTTTTTCACAACTTTGCCAAACAGAATTTACAGTGCGATTAGTGGTGTTGCAGGTAAAGTTATAAGTGTTTTCAGCAATGCAGGACAAGCAGCTTGGAATGCTTTTGTATCAGCATTGGATTCTATTAGTGGAGGCTTAGCGAGTATAGCTATTAATTCAATTAGTGGAAATAATCCTGCGGGTAGTCCTTATGAAGAAAATTATAAAAATGATCTTGCAGGTAGTCCTTTTGAAGAGTCTAGTAATAGTATGCTGTATCCTTCAAATAAGAGTACTAATATTATTAATTTAAATGGTTTAGTTACTGAAAGGGATGTTGTTAATTATCTTGTTGATTTATTAGATAAAAAAGATAATCTTGAAGGTTTAAGAACTATGGGAGTTGTTTAATAATGGTGCATGTTAGTATAAAAGGAGTGCCTATTTTGGGTAATGTTAAAATAATACAAAACACTGGGGTTAAAACAGAAAATACTCTTAATTTCATCAAAGGACAATTAACAACAGGTAAAACTTATCATATTCCTCAAGGTGATCTTAGCTATGTTTTTAAATTTGAAAATATATTAACAAAAGATGATATAAAGACTTATAGGCCTATATATTATAAATTAAGAGACTATACTAAGAAAAATATTGCAAATATAATAATTGGGGAGATAAAGTTTAATGGTAAAATAACTAGTCTTGATGAAGAACTAACTGTTGGTGGTGAAAGAAAATACACTTGGGTTGTTGAAGGGTCTGAAAACTTTAAACTAAGTACTAAGAATTTTAATACTTTTAATTATAAAAAAACAACTGTAAAAAGTATAAAAAATAGTAAAACTAATGCACCTGCTTATATTAAGGCTTTATATAAATGTACTCTAGTTAAAAATTGTAAAAATAAATCTAAGTGTGTTTATTATTTACAGAAACTATTAAGGTCTGATGGGTATTACCTGAATTATTTGCATGATGGGATATGGTGTACTTATACTCAAAGAGAGTTTGAAAAATGGCAGAAAAGAAAAGCTAAAATTAGTGTAACTGGTAAATGGGATAAAAACTGTAAAACTTATATTAAAAAAAGATTTAACATTGAAACAACCCATATTAAGGGAGCTGAATTGAAATTTGAAAGTGTGGGAGTGAGTCCATTATGACTGCAAAACTCTACACAAAGTATCAAGAATTGGATAAAATAACCAGTACAAGTAACACTTTCAATGAAATACCTATGTTAACAGATTGGAGTATTAAAAGAGATTGGAATAAAGCTGGAAGCCTAACATTCAAATCACCCATTAAACTATCACCTGGAACTCATGTTAAATTAGTTAGTCCTCATCATAGAACTTTTGGTGGTCAAATAATAAAAAGAAATCATGAAACAGGAGATTTTTACTCCTATGATTGTTTAGATTACAAACGATTTTTACTAAGCACTGCTACAATTTCATATAATAATCAAACAACAAGTAATATTGTGAAGTTATTGTTTATTAAATATCTTAAGAAGGGTAATGGAATATTCAAACTAAAATTAGGCAAAACAAAAACAATATTTCCTAGTTTGAGTTTTCAGGACAAAACATTACTTGAAATTATAAGTAATCTAATCAATCTTGAATATAAAAAAGGCACTCTTATTTTTTTTGATGTTGATGAAAACGGAAACCTAATATATAAACCATATCCTCAAAAAATGAAAGGTTACAGTCTTAAAAGTGCAATTAAATTCACTGATACTTTGGATTACTCTGATATTATTACTGGTGGGATTTTAATGGATGCTAATTATAATACTATTAAATCTTTTGATAATAATAATTTAAAAGCAATATGGGGAAATATAGAGTTAGCAAAAATATTATCTGATAATCCTAAACCTTCTGATGATGGAGATAAAGAAGATTCTGATATTAAAAAGATAATAGATGATATCAATAAGAATCTTAGGAATACTTCTTATTCTAGTTGTGATTGTTTTTGTATGAGTGATAATATTTTTAGTAGGCTTAAATCTAATAAAATCCCTTGTAAAATAATATCATACTATTCAAAATATGCTAGTAGTGGAACACATCGTACTGTACAATACAAAAACAGTAAAGGATGGAAAGACTTTGATTATACAGGATTCACAAGACTACTAAAACCAATGAGTACGCGAAAAAATCTTAAAACATATAAGATCTACAAAAGGTGATGATATTGGCAACATTTAAAGGATGTGAAGTTGATGCAGGGGTTAATTGGATAGTAGATAAAAATACTATAACAATCACTTGTCGTCCTTCACGTGGACCTTGGAATAAAAAATTAACCACTCACACTTGGAAAAATTATTGCACTGAATGTGGAGTATCTGGTAAACTTTCAGGACATGGTAATTGTCATGGCAAATGGGGTAAAAATGGTCAAATATGGTGTACTGAATGTAGAGCTGATTTTTGTGGCGTCACTGGTAAAGAATTATCTAATATATCTAGAAGCACTCTTAAAAAATCTAATAAAACTAGTTCAACAGTTACTAAACAAGAAACAAATATTAATGATAAAAAACAGGCACTTGTTGAATTGAAAAAGGATTATAAGGAAAAAAATACACCTAAAAAAGATTTTAAACTAACCATACCTCCATTAAAGGGTGTTAGTGAGGGACGTTATATTGAATTACGTCCCCCATTAGTTGAAAAGACTAAAACCTTTTTTATTGGGGCAATAGATACAGGTCAAGAAGATATGCAATTAACACTTTATGATAAAATACCTTCACCTGGGACAGAATATTCTGAAAATAAAAGTAATGGTACTAGTAGTGTTACTGTATCAGATGCTAACAGTCAAATTGAAAAAACCATAATGTTAAAAGGTAAATCATTGAAAAAAAGCAACAATTTGGATACTGTAAAAGCAATATACAATTGGTTAAGACATGATGGGGGAAACGGAAAATATGAATATAAATATTATTATAATTGGTCGGATAATGGATCCGGTAACCCATTTACGCTTAATACTAGTTATTTGAAAAAAAATTGGGAAGATCACACAGGAAATTGTGTTTGGTTTGCATGGACATTTTATTTAATGTGCAAAGGAGCTGGAGTAAAAGTTAATATTATTAATGGAACAGGTATTTGGAGTAATGGTTCTTATGGTCATCTTTGGAATAAATACGGTGGGAAAGTATATGATTGTAGTTCAAGCTTTTGTAAAAAATATATTCAACAAAAAGTGGTGAAATAATATGGATTATGGTACAGATTTGGCAAGTCATGGGCGATTAGATAGTAAAGGGCAGGTAAGTACCGTTAGTGGTGTGTATAATGTAAAACAAAGTCTTAATAATAGATTAAAGACATATAAGGGTACATATTCATATATTGATGAAGATTATGGTAGTTATTTAAAAGACTATGTAAGTTTGGATGATGATAAAACTAATCAATCTCTTGTCTGCTTAGAACTTGAAACTCAATGTCTTAAAGATGAAAGAGTTGAATCAGCATTAGCTACATATGAAAATGGTGAATATAAATTAAACGTTATTTTAATTAATGGTGAGGAACTAAAATTGGAGGATATATTATGGTAGAAGTTGAGGAAAAGATATTCACGAGGGTTGATGGAACAGAAAGACGATTTACTGAGATAGTAGAAGAAAATATCGACCGTGTAAGTAAATCTTATTATACTGGGGTTGCGACAGTTAATGATTTTAGTAATGGTAGTATGAATCTTTTTGAGCTTGTTAATCAATCTGATTGTCAATATGATATTGAATTTTACATGGAAACAATTAAGCAAGAATTATTATTTAAATATGCTACTGGTGATGCACTTGATGATTTTGGTGCCCAAAAAGGAATATATCGAGAAGAAGCAAATTTTAGTACAAGCAATGTATTATTAACTCTTGCTAACAGTCTTAATACTCCTATAACTATTTTTGAAGGAACAGAAATATCAACAGATGACACAATAATATTTTTACTCGCAGAAGATGTTAAATTTGAAGTAGGACAAACAACAGCAAATGCAGAGATAATCTGTGAAGAAGCAGGTAGTATAGGGAATGTAAAAGCAGGTAGCATTAATATTATTCTAACAGACCTTCCTTATGATTTAACAGTTACCAATTTAAATGATATAACTGATGGGGTGGATGAAGAAGATGATGATTCATATAGGGATCGTATTGTTGATTCTCATCTTAATTATCCTGTGGGTACTGTTAAATGGTATGAAAAAGTAGCTGAAACCCTTGTAAGCAATGCTTATTATCATAAATTATCTCCTACTAATGGTGAAATAGTTTACAAACCAACCTCCAATGTAACGAATACTGATTTAGCTAATTTGTTTAATCAAAAAGAAAATGATATAGTTAATTTAACAATTAATTTTTCTCCAGCAAATCCTAGAAGTGTCATTGATAATGGTATGAGTATAATTGTTCATGTACGAAGTGGCTATAGTTTTAGTGTGATAAAAACCCAAATAATAAATGCTGTTAGTAATTATGTGGTTAATTTAAAATTAGGAGAAGTTTTTAAACCATCATGTGTTGGATATCTTTGTGAATCAGTTGAAGGTATCCAATTCACACAATTAACTGGTTATGAAGAAATTAATCTTGAAAATGATGAGTATGCTGTCATTGAAGGAGATTTACAAGTAATACAAGGGTGAATGCTTATGAGTTATGATGATAGTTCTAATTATGGGAATTTTATTTGTGAAAACTTTGATGAAAACAATAATTTCATGAATCCTGAAAGTGATATGGGTTGGTTTTTCTATAATTTAATAGGCAAATCTTTTGATTATCTTTCTGATGAAGTAAATAAATTAGCACTTAATATGAGTCCTGTAAGATGTGAAAAATCTTATCTTGATTTATTAGCAATAGAATTCAATATAAAAAGAAATTCAGAGTGGTCTGATAATGAATATCGGGCAATAATAATGTTAAATAATTATAATGTGATGACTATAAGGGGATTAGAGTATTTTTTGAATCAATTAGTCCTTACACAAACTAATGATGCAGATGGTTATATAACTATTGGTTATATTGGTAATGGTTTTCATTTTAGTAATGAATCTAATATTAATGAACTTGTAAGTAGTAGTACAATAGAAAATGATTTATTAACTGAACCTACTAGTGCTGTTGCAAGAATAAATGTTCCAGATGGTGTAGATACAAGTTTAATAGAATTTATAATTGATTATTTACCTTATGAGGTGATACTAAATGATTGATACTGAAAAATTAAGACAAGGGATAGAAGCTAATTCTGAAGTAGAATTAAAAATTGATGAGTTATTAGCTAGTGCAATATTCTTCCAAGAAGATTTTATAAAAGTAAATAATAAAGAGATAACAATGATATTTAATAAGGATTATGAATGTTTAGAATGTTATGGAGAAGTAATAACAGTAGAAACCAATATTAATGAATGTGAAGAGGTAAGATAATATGGCTTATGATAATAAAAACCCTTACCAAAGAGTTAATGATGGAGTGTATGATTCATATTTGAATAGTGCTATAATGTTGCCTACTATGTTTAATATGGTTGGACAGGTTAATATACCTTCACAATTTGAGAATAATGTGTTTAATAACACTGAAACAGTTCAAAAAGCTTTGTTTCTTGATATTACGCTTGTTAACAATACTACAATCAATAATGGTAACACATTAGTTGGTGTTAATGATAATAGTTTCACACTTAATACTAAAGTTGTTTTATCTTTGTTTAAAAATTGGAATAAAATCCAATTTGAAGGAACAAATGTTAATAATTTAACGATAACATTAAAAGATAATAATAACACAACAATAAGGACCATAAATAATGGTGAAGACTTAACAAATTACAATATAACTGATGATGAAATTAAAATAGCAGTTACTTTTACAGGTTCATGTACAATAACCAATATTAAATTACAAGTCAATACAAGAAAATTAGATAATAATAGTGGAGTAGAATTATCATCTTCACAAATTAGTGGGTTATCCCATTGGCAATCTCAAATAGAAGAAGACATTGAAAATATAGTTGTGAATACTAATAGTATTGGTGATAATTCTGTGACTACATCTAAAATAGCTAATGGGACTATAATTGATGAAGATATAAGTTCATCTGCAAATATAAATCTAAGTAAAATAGCTGATGACAATATACAAACACTAGCATCAAAAAAAGATGATATATTGACAGTGAATCAGTATGGTTTTAAAAACACTAATCTTATGTTGACTGTCTTAAAATGGAGAAGTATATCAGTTTCACAACTTCAAAATTCATTTACTATTGTTAATGTATTACCTATTGCTCCAAAGAATGTTATTGGGCTATGGAGTGAAAATGCAAGACAAACATCCGATCGGGCTTTGATTAACACTGGTGCTAATTGGTATGTGAGCAATAATAATAAAGATGTGAGTTTTCGTATATATCAGGATAGTATTCATACTTTTGCATGGGATTTTTTCATGTTGAGTACAAAATAAAATATAAGAGGAGTTGTTTTATTTTGACTAATACTATTTTTCATGGTATAATAATACGAAAAGAAGGAATTCAATATAAGGTTAATCTTGATACTGGAACCCAAATATCTTATGTGGCTAATGCAACAAGTTTTAATGTTGATATTGGAGATAGGGTTGTAGTGTCATTTATTGGTTATAACAATAAGCCTGTGATTACTAACGTCTATAATAAAACAAATAATGGTGATATTGATTGTCGTAGTGTTGAAAAGATAATTAAGATAAGTACATCAGGGTTAATCGACACATATAAAATAGATTATAATAAACCTCCGTTAGAATCTTTTTTCACAGTTACTAATGGACAAGATGGTGTTGATGGAAAGGGATATCCTTTACTAACAAGTGTAACGAGTAATACAATATCTGGGCTTGGAACTTACACTTTTACAGTTTCAAAAAATCAGAATGAAGTATCATATGCAGTTGGAGACATTATAAAAATACAGGCCATAAATAGTACATTTGTATATATAATAGGTAGAATAACAAGTTACACGAACAGAACACTTGTTATAAATGTTTCTTATGCTAATAATGGTGGTACTTTTAACAATTGGAATATAGGGCTTAGTGGTGAGAGAGGTGAATTATCAGATATGGTTAATCTAATATATCCTATTGGAAGTCCTTTTTTTTCATTTTTAATAGATGAAAATCCAAATATTAGATTTCCTGGAACTAATTGGGTGAGAATAGAAGAAAATACTTATCTTGTAAGTGCAGGTCCTAATCTAGTTGGTATGACTCCAACAGGGAGTAATAATAAAACTTTAACAGTTAGCAATTTGCCAAATCATAATCATAGTGGTAGTATTAGTTCTGTGTCATTAACAACAAACTCTAATGGTAGTCATACACATAAAGGTTATACTAATCAAGTTTATCAATCAGGTACTAATCGTACTGGGTTTTGGAATAGTGGGGGAGAAGAATCTGCTAGTACATTTACTCAATCATCTGGTGAGCACATACATTCGATTAATGCTCATGGACATAATTTAACAATAAATAGTAATGGTTCAGGAGAGACATTTGATAATAGACCAAAATCTCTTGCGATTTATATGTGGAGAAGAATTAACTGAATTAGAAAATTAAAAATTTCTAATAATTATTTAGATGATTTTATGATCCTTGTTAATAATAATGATATTCTTAACAACTTTAAATTGAAATTGTGAGTTGATATAAGTAATAGCTATATAACTATAATAATTTTCTTAAAAGAACATAAAGAGACAATATAAATAATATGAAGTTTCATAATGGAGGAATTATATTTGCCTGATTTATCAAACAAAGAACTTTTAATACCTTATGGTACTTACCAAGACATGATTAAAAGAACAAGAGTATACAGAAAACAAAATGGTAAAAATCCAACTATTATTTATTTAAACAGTAGAAACAAGAAAGATTATGTTAATTATATTAAATTATATGAAATGTACAAGAGAGTTAAACAATACAAAAAAGATAAGCCAAAAGAAGTATTAAATAATGTTTGGATAAATAAACCTAAAATTAGTATTAATGTTTTAATTCCTAAATATAATAATCCAACAGTTAATATTAATGGTAAAAAATATATTCCATCCAATTTCACGAAGTTTTATGATCTTATGGGCGGTTTTGGATACTCTTACTATTATAATGATATATATTCTTTGTCCCAGGAGATTAAAAATTTAACCATTGGTAAAGCAATGAATTGTACTGATTTTGCACAATTAGGAGTTTATATTGCAAGTCAATTTAAAAAAGATGGAAAACAAATATACACAACTCGATACAGGCATGTTGACTGTAAATCTGGGGGAGGTCACACTCAATTTGAAATTCAAGGTGGAGAATTTAATAAATGGACTATTGTTGATATTTCAGCGAAAGCAGATAAAAATAGTAGAATATATTCATTAAGTGATGGATGGTGTCTTAATGGAACAGTTCGAGGATATAATGAAAGTTGGATATTGGTTGATGATGGAAAAACATAATATTAAATTCTAAAAAACAAGATATAATATTATAATAATTAAAGATAGATTGAGCAAAATTAAATGATAACTATTTAAATAAAATAAATAATAAAAAATTAGTAATAAAAAATTAATGATCAGATTTTTTATCTAAGAGTATATAAAGCATCTCTTTTACTAATTTGTTTTAAACTACTTGTACCTAATCTTAAATTTTTAACAAGTTTTGAATATTTTTTAGGTATTTTAAATCTTAATATTATTTTTGTTGATTTTCCAGGTTTCAATGCTTTTAATTTAGCACTTGCAGTATATTTTTTAAGTTTTGGATGAATTTTACCGATATTTTTATCGCCTGATTTTTGATACCACATTGATACTTTTGTTGCTTTTGAAGTTTTTGATCCTAAGTTAGCTACCTTAATGACTAAATAGTCTATATTTCCTTTTTTATAACTTTTTTGACTATAATAACCTGCGGTTATTGGTTGAGATTTGCTCAATGACAATTGAGGAGCATCAGTAACTTTAACTAAATATATCTTGGTTCCATTGATTATTTTTCCATTTGCTTTTACATCCTGTGGGTTACCAAAATTTAAAGTATAACCTGTACAACTACCATTAAGATTTACTGTAATAAAATACCACCCAGTTTTTTTATATGTGTGTGATATCCATCCAGTTGTTTTCTTTTTAGTACCATCTCCAAAATCTATAGTTGCACCTTTAACTTTCATACCTTTTAAATTAGTTACTAAAATATCGCCTCCACTATTTATAGAGGCTTTATATTTAATTTTATTTCCTTTAGCTACTTGGAAAGCATAATCTTTATAGGATTTCCATTTTTTGGGAACTTTATTTTTCTCAATGGTTTGAATTCCTTTATTTGCACTCAATTGTGTAAAACTATCTGCCTCATGATTAGTTACTTCAAATCCGTTGTTGCCAATAGTATATGCTGAACTTGCTGATATTGAGAATAATATTAAAAATGCTAATATTATTGCAAATATTCCAACTCTGGTTTTATTAATATTCAAATTTTCCACCCCCTTATTAATTTGAAAAATATTTCTTTCGTAATATATCTTTTATAATATCTAATATATTCACTTTATTAATATTTCCAATTTTTTATTATATATATTTATCATATTAATATAATTTACTATAAATAATAATTTATAAATAAATATAATTTTTTAAATATAATTTTTCTAATATCAAATGAAATTTATAAATTATCATCTGTAATTGAAAATATATATAGTTTTGTTATTTAACAATATTATTAATTAAGATTATTGCTAGTTTTGTTTAATCTTATTATTTTTATATTTATTTTTTAAATAATTATGTATATTTTACTTTATTATTTATATATTTTATAATATAATATATTTTCTAATAATTTTTATAATTCGATCAAGAAATTGGAAATAGTATTAAAAATAGCTATTATATTAATAATAAAATTAATACTAATTCTCTTATTGTTCATATTATTCATTATTAACAATTAACTTAATATAGGATAATTTAACAATAGTATAATTGGATTGATTTTTTGATTTTAAGTTAAAAAAATATATTTTAATAAAATCAAATAGTTTATTATCTTTATAAATATAATATCTTTATAAAAAACATAATATTGTAGAAAAATGAAAAATTTAATTATTATTATATTATTATAAATATTAACTGTATAAAACTTAAGTTAATTATAATCTAATTAATTATAATCTAAGTTTTTATAATTTAAGTTAACATAATTTAAGTTTGATGATTATTTAATGGTTTAGGAGATTCAAATGACTTGTAATATTTTAGTTGGTGGAGCTTGGGGAGACGAAGGTAAAGGAAAATGCATAACTTATCTTTGTGATAATGATAAACCTAGTATAATAGCTCGTGCTGGAGTTGGACCGAATGCTGGTCATTCAGTTGAATTTAATGGTGAGAAATATGGTTTACGTCTTACTCCTTCAGGTTTTGTAAACAGAGATGCGAAACTTCTGATTGGTGCAGGAGTTCTTGTTGATCCTGAAGTATTTTTCCATGAATTAGATTATCTTGATAAGTATGATATTAAAAGCAGGTCCTTTATGGATTATCGATGTGCTATAATAGAACCTGAACATAAAGAGCGTGATCAAGCTTCAGAACATCTTTTCAAGAAAATTGGTAGTACTGGAACTGGATGTGGTCCAGCTAACGCTGATAGGGTACTTAGAACAGCTAAAATGGCTCAAGACCTTCCTGAACTTGAAAATTATACTGCTGATGTTCCTTTGGCAGTTAATGAAGCTATTGACAATGGTGAGGAAGTTTTTATTGAAGGATCTCAAGGTTTTGGACTTTCTCTTTATTATGGAACTTATCCTTTTGTAACTAGTAAAGATACAACAGCTAGTACTTTTGCAGCTGATGTTGGGGTAGGACCAACTAAAATTGATGATGTTATCATTGTTTTTAAATCTTATATTACTCGTGTAGGTGAAGGGCCTTTCCCATCTGAAATGCCTCAAGATCAAGCTGAAGAACTGGGTATTGAGGAGTATGGTACTGTTACAGGAAGAAGAAGAAGAGTGGGTCTCTTTGATATGGATTTAGCTAAGGAAGCTTGTATGATAAATGGTGCAACTCAAATAGCTTTAACTTGTGTTGATCGTCTTTTCCCTGATTGTGAAAGAACTCAAGATTATTCTGCACTTTCTGGAGAGACTAAGAGTTTCATTGATGAAATTGAGAAAGAAACTGGTGTTCCTGTTACAATAATATCTACTGGTCCTGATTTAAAAGATACTATTGATTTAAGGAAAGAATTATTATAGCTAATTTAAATATAATTTTAAATAATTTATTATATTTTTTTTATTATTTTTTTATTATATTTTTATTATTTTTCTATTATTTTTCTATTATATTTTGAACTTTTATTTATATTAATTATATTTTTAAGTATATTATATAATTTTTTTTGACTATCTATCTTAATTTTATATTTCCTTATCATTAATTTAAGTGTTTTATATTTTATCTAATTTTAGGTTTTTATATCTTAATTGAAGTGTTTTAATTATTTATTAAAGTATTAGTTGTTTTTAATGTTCTTTTTATTTTTCATTTTTTGTCTTTATTTTTCATTATTTTTGTTAATAGAGTTTATTTTTAATATTTATTCAATTTTTATAATTATTTTACTATTTATGTTTATTTTCTTTTTGATTATTTTTATTAATCCTTTAATTTTAATTTAAATACTGGGGGGTGTGGGTAGCTATTTTTTATTTTAGATAGTAATCTTTTTATAGGAGTATTTTTATATTATATCTGTAGCATAGTGAATGTTCTTATTGTGTTCATTTTTCTTATATTGTCGATTTATAATGGAAGTGAAAAAAAGTGAAAAATATTTTATTTAGATATATAATTAGATATAAGTGTTTTATTTCGTTTATGTTTATATTAACTTTCTTATTTTTGTTTATTTTGTCTAGTGTTAGTGCAGGTACTTATAATTTGACTTCTTCTAATACTACTGAGCAGTTTCAGAATGTTATTACTAGTGATTCTGATAATGAGCTGATTATTAACTTGGAGGATGATGGTAATTATACTCTGGGTCAGATTAATGTTACTCGTAATGCTACTATTCAAGGTAAAAACAAGAATGTTAATATATCTGGATCAGGATCGGGTATTTTGTTTAATATTACATCAAATAAGGTTAAGATTATTAATTTAACTATCACTGGTTTTGATACAGCTATACAATCGAATAATGGTGATTTAACGATTAATGGTAATAATATTACAACTAATGGTATCAGTATTGATATAAGTAGTGTTGGTAATGATTTAAAAGGAATAAGTATTGGAAATAATGTTATTGTTTCTTCAATTGCTAATTATAATCGTGGGGCTATTTATATTTCTGCTCTTGATAATAGTCAAATATCTGTTTCTTTAATTGGTAATAATATAAAAGGTAATAGTTTCAGTGATTCTAATGGTGTTCGTATTCGTGGAGCTGGCTGTAGTAACAATATAACCTTGGTCAACAATAACATCACAGGAACCTATGGTGGTATTTATTTGTATGGAGCTAGTGGTAGTAACACCAATATATCTTTCATTAACAACAACATTACAGGTGAATCTAGATATGGTGTTTTTTTTGATATATCTAGCAGTAACAACTCACGATTAACTTTTATCAACAACAAAATCATAGGGACTTATGGTGGTGTTTCTTTAGATGCAGCGATTAACAGTAACACCAATATATCTTTCACTAACAATACTATTATAGGAACTAGTGGTGGTGTTCATCTATTTTCATACAGTAGCAAAAACTCCAATATATCATTTGATAACAATAACATCAAAGGAACATCAGGTAATGGTGTTCAACTATCTTCATACAGTAGCAACAACACAAATATATCCTTCAATAACAATAACATTACAGGTACAGGTTATGGGTTGTATCTGTCTGCATACGAAAACAGCAAATCACAAATTACCTTCGCCAAAAACAATATTACTGGAGGGGTTTGTGGTATTTATGTTTATTCTTTTGAAGGTAATATTGTTGGTGTTAGTTTTTTTAATAATACTATAAATTCTTCTGGTGATGGATTTTATTTCGAATATTTTGATACTAGGTCAATACCAATTACAAATATTACTATAACTAATTTTACTATTAATAGTAATACTATTTATGCTGATGGAACTGGTTTGAATTTCACTGGTTTATATTCTAACTGTCGTGTTAATGTCAGTGTTCAATATAATTGTATTATTGCTTCTTTTGGTTTGAATTTCACTGGTGGTTCTAATTATAATAGTCGTTTTGATTATAATTGGTGGGGAGTAAATAATATAACTGGTAAAGTTTTTGGTATTAATACTATTAATCATTATATTTTGAATATTACTAATCTTACTAGTTTGGATAATCTTAAACCAGGCGATAATGTTATTTTTGCATTTTTAGTATTGAATACTACTCTAGTTAATGATAATGTTGAGCATTTACCTTATTTTATCGTGAATGGTACTCTTAATGGTGTTGATTATAATACTAGTACTGATGATTTATTTACACATGATTTTAATATATTATCTGGTGGTAATCAAGTTTTAAATGCTTTTTTAAATGATCAGGTTGTAGCTTTTACTTTTGATTCTAAGTTTTTTGAAACTAATTCAACTATTATTGTTAGTCCTTTTAGTGTGAATGTTGGTGGTAATGTTATTATTGGTGGCCATTTAGATGGCTATTTTGGTAATGGTTCTGATACATTAATTGTTACTGTTGATGGTGATGATTATGAGGTTAATATAGGTTATAATGGTGTTTGGAGTCTTAATTATACTACGTATTCTACAGGAAATATCTTTGTATTAGTTGATTATTCTGGTAATGAGAATTATACAAGTTTTACAAATAATACTAGTTTTATTGTGCTTAAAAATATTACTAATTCAAATATAGTTGTTAGTCCTTTTAGTGTGAATGTTGGTGGTAATGTTATTATTGGTGGTCATTTAGATGGTTATTTTGGTAATGGTTCTGATAAATTAATTGTTACTGTTGATGGTGATGATTATGAGGTTAATATAGGTTATAATGGTGTTTGGAGTCTTAATTATAAAGCTCCTCATGTTGGAATTATTACTGTGATTGTTAACTTACTTGAAAATCCATATTATGAAAATTTTGTTAATTCTACTAGTTTTAATGTTTTAAAAGCTGATACCAATAGTACTATAATTATTGATTCTTCAAGTGTTTTTGTTGGTGATAATATTGTTATTAGTGGTCATTTAGCTAATTATACTGGAATTGATAGTGTTAATGTTACTGTTGATGGTCATACTGAGTTAGTGCATGTTAATGAAGCTGGTTTTTGGAATTTAAATTATATAGCTACTCGTGCTGGTACTTTTGATGTGATTGTTAGTTTGTTTGAGAATTCTAATTATGAAGATTTTGTTAATTCTACTAGTTTTAATGTTAATAGGTTTAATGTGGTTTCTACTTTAGCTGTTTCTGGTAAATTTACTTATGGTGAAACTATTAAATTGAAATCTAAGTTAACCAAGGGTACTAATGGTTTGGCTTTGAAAGGTAAGTTAGTTAAGTTTTATGTTAACAATAAACTTGTTGGTAGTAAAAAAACTGATTCTAATGGAATAGCTGCCTTTAATTATAAAATTGATTCTACAAAGAAACTGACCTTTAAATCTGTTTTCGCTGGTGATTCTGAATACAATAATAAAACATCAAATATTATATCAAAAACACCATCTAAAGCTAAAATTTCCATGGTTTTAAGTAGCAAACTGTATAAAAAGAGAATTAAGGTTACATTAAAGTTTAAAAGAAAAGCATTGAAACTTAAATGGGTTAAATTTTATGTTAAATCAAAATATGTTGGAAAAGCTAAAACTAATAGTAAAGGAATAGCTTTATTCAAATATACTAAAAAACATGGAAAATTAACTATTAAAACTCTTTTTACAGGTAATAGTTTATTTAAAAGTGTTAAATCTGCACGGAAAATAAAATTATAATATTGAATGGAGTTATGACTATTTTTTCAGGCACTTTAAAAGAGATTTTTATTATTTAATCTGTAAAAATATTTAAAATTTTTTTAAACTTTAAAAAAAGAATTATTTTTTTCTTTTTAATTTTTTAACTACTTCTTTTTTAGATTTATTTTTTTATATTTTTTATTATTTTATCTTTATTTTTTTATTATTTTTTAAATTCATATTTTGATCTGTGATTGATAAATTTTTTAATATCTTGTATTGATTAAATATATAGTCATTATTTATATATTAGCATAAATTATTTATTACTTAATTAATAAACTAATTTATTATAAAATACTTTATTATAAACTACTTATTAATAAAATATTATTATTTAATTAAATAATTTATTTTAAGGTTTTCCATTAAAGTTTTCCATTCAGAAAATTTTTTTAAAATGGGGAATATCATGTTAAAAGAAGTTAAAGAACTATTTCCTATTCTTAAATGGGGGAGAAGTTATAATAAAAAGTTTTTAAGACTTGATGTTATAGCTGGAATAACAGTTGGAGCAATAACTATTCCAGAAGCTATTGCTTATTCTTCTTTAGCAGGTTTACCTCCTCAAGCAGGTCTTTATGCTGCTTTTGCTGCCTTACTTGTTTATTTTATTTTTGGAACATCTAATCAACTTTCTATTGGTCCAACATCTGCATTATCTATTTTAGTTGGTTCTACTATTGGAACTATGACTATTGTTAATCCTTCTAATTTTTGGGCTATTGCATCCTTTGTAGGGTTGTTAGTAGGTATTTTTTCTATTGTAGCTTGGATACTTCACATGGAATTTATTTCAAGAGTAATATCTAGAAGTGTTTTAACTGGTTTTTCTGCTGGTGCTGCTGTTTATATAATGGCAACACAATTATCTAAATTAATGGGTATAGATGGTGCGGCTGGAGGCTTTTTTAGCAGAATAGCTTTTATTGGAACTCATATTTATGAGATTAATATAGTTACATTAGCTATTGGGATAATATCAATTGTTTATCTTCTTTTAAGTGAGAAATATCTATCTAAACTCCCTAATGCTTTAATAATTGTGGCTGTTCCTATATTATTATTTTCTTTTATAGATTTAAGTTGGTTAGGTGTTAGTTTAGTGGGGAATATTCCTGCAGGTTTACCTATGTTTGAAATTCCAAAAATACCTAACATTGATTTGGGGCTTATCGTTTATTTAGCAGGATTTTGTTTTATTTTAAGTTATGTTGAGGGAATGGGTACTACTAAAATATTAGGTTTAAAGAGAGATGATGATTCAGCAGATAGTAACAAAGAACTTCTTGCTTTGGGATTATCTAATATTTCATCTAGTATTGCTCAAGGATTTCCAGTTGGTGGAAGCTTCTCAAGGTCTGCAATCAATGAAGAATCTGGTTCACAATCTCCTTTTTCAAGTTTGGTTTCTGCTTTAATTGTTATTATTGTAATCTTATTTTTCACAGAATTTTTTAGTCATCTTCCTGAGACTATTTTAGCTGCTATTATAATTGTAGCTGTTACTAAGATTTTTAATTTGAAAGAACTAAAAAGATATTATGTAATAAGTAAAAAAGAGTTTATTTATGCTATAGTTACAGCTGGAGGAGTTTTATTTTTAGGAATTTTGCAAGGTGTTGTTGTTGGTGTTGTAATTTCTGTTTTAGGAATATTATATAATATTTACAACCCACATATTGTTGAATTAGGTCGTGTAAAAGGTACAAGGTTATATAAAGATATAAGATTCCATGAACCTGTTGAAACTATTTCTAATGTTCTCATACTAAGGATTGATGGTGCTCAAGTTTTTCTTAATTCTGAAAATATTGATAATGAAATATTAAAAAGAATAAAAGAAAGAAAGGAAATTTCTGTTTTGGTTTTAGATATGGGCAACACTGACTATTTAGATATGGCAGGAGCTGAAAATTTAGAGCTTTTACATGGGATTTTAGCTAAGGAAGGAATTGAACTAAGATTAGCACATTTAAACTCTCCTGTTAGACAATTATTATGGAAAATGGGTTTAAATAAAAAATTAAACATGTATAAGGGTATTTATCCAACTATAGATGATATTGTAAATAATTGGGAAAAAAAGTATTATGATGAAGAAGAGAAATAGCTATATTTTTCGTTTTGATATTTTTACTTTAATATATGTGTTTTAATATTATTGTGTATTATTATATGGAATATTTTTATTTGCTATTTATTTTATATGTGATATTTTTATTATGTTATTTATTTTAATATAAGATAACTTTAATGTTTGTTATTATTTATAATATTTCCATAAATATAGTTTTTCCGTGAATTTATATAATTTAGTAAATTTTATATAGTATGAATAAGATATGTTATAATGTTATTGTAGCGAGTATTCTCTATAGTAACCCTCCTCAATTATAATATTTTTTAGACATATTATTTAGTAGTTTTTCTGTTTTCTTAAAAATTAAAAAACATTCTATATTTACCTACCTTATATTATATTTAGCATCTATTATTATAATTGAAGGAGGATTTATTTTATTTTAGTATTATATTTTAAAAATAGTATATTGTCTATAGAATGTAAATATATTCTTTGTAAAATATTAACTATTTTTAAAATTTTTCATGATTAAAACACCTTGCTTGTTTTAATGTTCCATATTCACCATTTTTTATAGCTATTTCTGTAAAATCTAAAGATTTTTCAATGGATATACTCAAATTATTCGTATTTAAATTAGTTATATTCAAATTAGTTATATCTAAATCAGTTATATTTAAATCAGTTATATTTAAATTATTTTCTTTTATTAAATAACTTGTTAAAGCAGCTGAAAATGTGCATCCACTACCATGAGTATTTTTTGTTTCAATAAGAACTTTTTTAATGGTTTTTAATTCATTATTGGATTTGTTAAAAATAGTATTGATTCCATTTAGATGCCCTCCTGTTATTATAACATTAGAAATCTTTCCAATTTTATAAGCTGCTTTTTTAGCATCATCAGGATTATCTATCTTCATTCCTGCTAGGATTTCTGCTTCAGCAATGTTTGGTGTTGTAATTATAGACTTTGGAAGAAGGTATTTCTTGAGAGCATTTGCGATTATTTCTTTTGATTTTTTTATTTCTTTTTCATCTTTTAAAAGAGGTCCTCCAGCACTTGCAATCATCACTGGATCGACTACAATGTTAATATCATACTCTTTAATTTTCTTAGCTACAGTTTTTATTATTTCTGGAGAATATAACATTCCTGTTTTCCCATAATTAATATATTCTCCGTAACCATCAAATATTGAGTCGAATTGTTCTTTGATGTATTCTGTATCTACTGGCATTAATGAAAAGACTTTATTTGGATTTTGCGAAGTTAATGCTGTTATAACTGAGGTTCCATGAATATCAAGAGCTTGAAATGTTTTCATATCTGCTATTATTCCTGCTCCTCCTGATGGATCTAGTCCTGCTATTGAAATTCCCATCATTTAATCATCTTTTTTAGATTTTTTAATTTTTATTTTAGTTATTTAATTAAAGTTTAATTATTTAATTAAGGTTTATTCATTTAATTAGGGATTAATTATTTAATTAAGGTTTAATTATTTAATTAGGGATTAACTATTTAATTAAGGTTTAATCATTTAATTAGTGTTTAGCTATTTGATTAGATTTTAATTATTTAATCAAATTTAGTTATTTAATCAGGTCTTGTAATTTTTAGTCTTTCTGCACCATGAATAGATTCAACACCTATTTTCAAATCTTTTAAATAGCCTTGTGTTTCACATCCTGAACCATGAATCATTATTTCTCCAAGATCTTCTGCTATATTTACATCAAGAGACATATAAAATGAATCATATATTACAGGGTCAAATCCATTTTTATTTGCTTCTTTAATATGATTTTTAAAGCTAAATTCTCCAAATTTCATATCAATAGATAATGGTTTTATTATAAGACCGTTTGTTCCTCCTCCTTTAGAAGGAACTATCACGAAATCAAGAGCTTTCGCTGATTCAATTAATGCATCAATGTTTGTTTTAGAAATGAGAGGGATGTCTGATGGAACAATAAATACTTTTTTGGTTTTATGCCTACACCAGTCCATAGCTTGAGAAATTGCAGTATTTAAGTTTAATCCTTCATTTTCTACTAAGGTTAGAACTTCAAGTTTGTTTGCATATTCTAATACTTCTTTATCTGCACTTATTATAATTATTTCATCAACTACTGGTTTTAATGTTTTTGTCACATCCTTAAGCATAGCTTTAAGAAGTTTTTCCCTTTCTTTTAACTCTAAAAAAGGAGATAATCTTGTTTTTGCATTTGAAAATCTTGATACTGGTATGATAGCATATATTTCATCCATTTTACCTACTCTTTATTAGTCTTATTGATTTTTTTATTATTAATATGATTATTGCTAATGTTATTATTAATATTATTATCAATATTATTGACCTTATAAATAATATTATTAACAATCTTATTAACAATCTTATTAATAGTATTATTAATAGAGCTATTAGTAATTTTATTACTAGTATTCTTAATATTATTATTAATTTTATTTTTATAATTTCAAGTATTCTTTATTATTTTAATAAGTTTTAGCCATTAAAGCAGTATATTTGCCTTCTTTACCACAATGGACACATTTTGAACCATCAATATCTTTACAATAATCACTATCTTCTGATTGAGTTCCAAGTATATCAATTTCAGTTATTTCCTCTATTACTTTTCCACATTCTTCATCTCCACACCATGTAAATGAAACAACTTTTTCATCTTTAATTAACTCATTTACATTATTTAAGCTTTCTGTTGAAATAATAGAATCATTCATTTTTTCCCAAACTTGATTTTTCATGTTTTCAGATATTTCTTGAAATATTTCTTCAATTTTTGAAACATAATCGGATTCTAAGTCAATTTCAATTTTTTCAAGATTATCTCTTCTAACAATCACTGCTTTATTATTTTCAAGGTCTCTTGGTCCAAGTTCTATTCTTATTGGTGATCCATTTAATTCCCATTCATAAAACTTTTTACCTGGACGAATATCTCTATTATCCATACTTGTCCTTATGTTACTAGACTCAAGGGAAGATTTTATTTCTTCACATTTGTTTAAAACTTCCTCCCCTCCTTTTTTAAATATGATAGGGATTATTGTAACTTGGTTAGGTGCAATCTGTGGTGGAAGTCTTAGTCCTTTTTCATCACCATGTATACCAATTACAGAGGCTATTACTCTATCAGAAAGACCATAGCATGTTTGATAAACATAATCATGTGTACTTTCAGCTGTTTCATAGGTAATATCAAATGTTTTTGCAAATGTTTGACCTAAATTATGGACTGTTCCAATCTGTAATGTCTTTCCATCAGGCATTAATGTATCAAAAGCCATTGTATAATCAGCACCAGGGAATTTGTCCCATATTGGTCTTTTACTTAAAAGATAAGGAATAGCAAGAGTATCAAAAAATTCTTTATAAATTTTAATAGCTTCTTTCACTTGTTCATCAGCTCCTTCTTTGGTTGCATGAACAGTATGTGCTTCTTTAAATGTTGTTATTTCTCTTACTCTTATAAGTGGTCTTGTATGTTTTGTTTCATATCTAAATGTATTAACAACTTGATAAAATTTCATTGGAAGGTCAATATGAGATCTTACCCAAAGAGAAAACATAGGATACATTGCTGTTTCACTTGTTGGGCGTATAGCTAATTTTTTATTTAATTCTTTTTGCCCTCCGTGTGTTACCCAGTAAACTTCATCTTCAAATCCTTTTACATGTATTCCTTCTTTTGCTAATTCATCTTCAGGTACAAGTAGTGGGAATAATACTTCTTCATGATCTTTATCTAATAGTTTTTTAAGAGGTTCAATAATATGTTTTCTTAATTTAAATCCTTTAGGTAACCATACACTCATTCCTTTTATTGGATATCTTGAGTCAATTATTGATGCTTCTTCTAAGATATTATGATACCATTGGCTGAAATTTTCCATTTAATCACCTGAATATTAGTAATAATTATTTTCATTGGTTTTTTAACATTTATCTTTATATTTATTTTCTTTTTAATTTTTTAGTTTCTTTAAAGAAAATATAATTTTTATTTTAAATAATAGATATTAATTTCAAAATTAGCCTAATATTAGTCTAATATTAATTTATTATTAATTCATTATTAATTTAACATTAATTTTTAATATTAGTTTAATATTAGTTTTATTGTTAGTTGATTATTGATTAATTATTAGTTAAATTGATAATAATTTGAATAGTTAATAGTTAAATAGGATACTATAATATATAATTGAGATCATAGTATAAAATAATATTTAATATAAAACAGCATTATTCAATATAAAACAGTATTCATAAAAATTATTAACTTATCCAATTAAATATCAATAATATCAATTAGTATCATTTTAATACTATATACAAATAAATTCTAAATATTTTATCTGATAGTTATAATATTCATATTATTTTATTAATATATAATTATATTTCTAACTATATTTTAATTATACTTTTAATTATATTTCAAAGTATATTCATATCATATTCATACATATTTCTAATTATATTTATAATTATATTCCTAATTATATTTCAAGTAATATTACAATTATATTTAAGTTATATTTCAAGATATATTCATAATTATATTCATACATATTTCTAGTTATATTTTTAATTATTTTCTATTTAATTTATTATTTTTACTAAAAAATCAAAACTTATTTTATTAGTGGAAGCAAATATATATTATATTATTATAGGAGATAATTATGGATTCCAAAAAAATTCAGATGCCTAGGGAAGTTCATATAGGTGCTGATGTTATTGATAATACTGGAAGTATATGTAAAGATTTAAGATTTTATGATGATGTTCTTGTTGTTACAGGACCAAACACTCTTAAAATTGGGGCTGATAAAGCTATTGAGAGTCTTGAGGATGAAGACTTTGCTGTTGACCTTTCTAAGATCAATGATGCTACTTCTAAGACAGTAGAAAAAATAGAAGATAAACTTAACAATATTTCTCTCATTGTTGGTGTGGGAGGAGGTAAAGTTATTGATGTAGCAAAAATGGCAGCTACTAATGCAGGCATTTATTTTGTTTCTGTACCTACTGCTGCTTCTCACGATGGGATTGCTTCTCCTTTAGCATCGATTAAAAATAATAAAGGTTCTGTTTCTATGACTGCTCAAGCTCCTATTGGTGTCATAGCTGATACTAATATAATTCGTAATGCTCCTTTTCGTCTTCTTTCTGCAGGTTGTGCAGATATTGTTTCCAACTATACAGCTATTAAAGATTGGCAATTAGCTAACAGGCTTCAAAATGATTCTTATAGTGAATCTGCAGCTGCTCTTTCTCTTATGACTGCAAAATTAATAATGAAGTCATCAAAATCTATAAAAAAAGGTTTAGAAGAAAGTGCTAGGCTAGTAGTGAAATCTTTATTTAGTAGTGGGATGGCAATTAGCATAGCTGGATCAAGTAGACCTGCAAGTGGATCTGAACATAAATTTAGTCATGCATTAGATAAAATAGCTAAAAAACCTGCTCTTCATGGTGAGCAATGTGGTGTTGGAACTATAATGATGATGAGTCTTCATGGTGGGGACTGGGAAGTTATAAAAAATGCATTACATGATATGAATGCACCAACTAATGCATATGAATTAGGAATTGATCCTGATGATATTATTGAAGCTCTTATTATGGCACATAAGATAAGGCCTGAGCGTTATACAATATTAGGAGATAGAGGACTTTCAAGAGATGCAGCTAAAAAATTAGCTATAAAAACAGGAGTGATTTAAATGATAACTTTGATTGGAGAGGATTTAGCAGAAGTTGGACTATCTTTTATATTTGAAGGTCAGGTAAAAGAATGTGAAAGTTGTAGGTTTAAGGCGTCCTGTGTTGATTCATTAGAAAAAGGAAGGAAATATACCATTACTAAGGTGAAGGATATTACTCAAAAGTGTCCAATTCATGATTCTGGAATTGTAAGTGTTGTTGAAGTAGAATTAGCAGATATAAACGCTCTTGTTGACTCTAAAAAGGTTTTCGAAGGATCGAATATTTCTTTTGAGTCTCCTGATTGTGATATCAATTGTATTTATTATGATTTATGCTTCCCTGATGGTTTAAATGATGGGGATAAATGTATTATTCTTAAAAATTTAGGAAAAAAGGAGCATGTTTGTGCTAAAGGGCTTAACCTTACTAAAGTTACTTTAAAATTACATCCTTAATGATAACGCTTGTTATTATGTATTTAGACTAATTTGAATCTAAATTATTTAGTAAAATTCTCTTATACAATTTATGTAGTGCCATTATTTGTTATATTTTTATTATTATCATTTATGATTATTATTATCTTTATAGTACTATTATCATAGTTATAGGATTGATATTATCTTTATATCATTATTATTATATTTGTAGAACTATTATTATCTTTATAATATTATTACTATTATATTCATAGTCTTATTATTATCTATATAATTTTATTAATATATTTATAATTTTACTAGTATATTTATAATTTTAGTATTATATTTTATAAGTGTATTAATAAGTGTATTAATTCATTATAACTCTATTAATTTACTGTAACTCTATTTCGTTATATATCTATTATTTCATTATATAAGTATATTAATCCGTTTAATTGTATTTTTTATTATAATTGTATTATTGTTAATATTTTTGGTGTTTAAATATGAATTTAAAGAAAATAGCAGGGTTTGCTGCTGCAGAAGAAATTCAAGATGGTCAAATTATTGGTTTAGGTACTGGTTCTACTACTCATTACTTTATTGAAAAAGTGGGTATGAGAATGAAAGAAGAGGGAATGGATGTAATGGGGATTCCTACATCATATCAATCTTTCCTTTTAGCAAAAGAATGGAAAATACCAGTAACTACTTTAGAAGAGCATGATGTTGATATTGCTGTTGATGGTGCTGATGAAATTGATCCTAACTTTAATTTAATTAAAGGTGGAGGTGCAGCTCATACATTAGAAAAAATTGTTGACTATTCTGCAGAAAAGCTTATTATTATAGCTGATGATTCAAAAATTGTTAATAAGCTTGGAAAGTTTCCTGTGCCATTAGAAATAATCTCAGAATCCAGAAAACCTGTTTTTTCTGCACTTGAGGATATGGGTGCAGATCCTAAAATAAGAATGGCTCAGTATAAAGATGGTCCTGTTATTTCAGATAATGGTAATTTTATAGTTGATGCTGATTTTCGTGAAATTGATAATCCTATACAATTAGAAAAAGATTTAAATTCAATACCTGGTGTCGTTGAAAATGGAATTTTCTCTCAGATGGTAGATCAAGTAATATTGGGAACTTTTGATGGTGTGAAAGTTTTAAAATGAGTTTTAACTATTAATATTAATGTTTTTTATTTAAATAAATAATATAGAAGAAAAAATATTAGAAATATTAAAAATATTAAAAATATTAAAAATAATAAAAACATTAAAAAATTAATAATAAAAACATTAAAAATATAATAATAAAAAATATTAGAAATATTAAAAATAAAAAGAGAATAAAATAAAAAAATAATAAATACAAAGAACAAGAATAACAAAAATAATAAAAAAATAATAAAAATATTTAATCAGTACTATAAAGTATTAAAAATATATTAATGGATATAATTATCTATATTCGTGTTTAAAGTTAGGATCATATAGCTTTGAACTTTCAAAGTCTCCTGGATCAAGGACTTCTCCAACAACAATCATAGCAGTTTTAGTAATATTTGCTTTTTTGACTTTATTTACAATATCAGATAAAGTTCCTTTAACTATTAACTGTTCTTTCCATGAAGCTTTTTTAACTACAGCAATTGGAGTGTTTTCATTATAACCTTCTTTACCATCAAAACCATTTTTAAGTTCTTCTACAACTTTTTCAATCATTCCAACTCCAAGGAATATGCACATAGTTGCTTGATGTGTTGCTAGGCTAGCTAAACTTTCTTTTTCAGGTTTTGGGGTTCTTCCTTCAGGTCTAGTTATTATCACTGTTTGTGATATTTCAGGTAGTGTTAGCTCGGATTCAAGGGCTGCAGCTGTTGCAAAGACAGAACTAACTCCTGGAATTATTTCATATTCTATATTTCTTTTTTCCAATTCTCTGATTTGTTCACCAATCGCCCCATAAATTGATGGATCTCCAGTATGGACTCTAGCGATTGCTTTATTGTTATCTATTCCTTTTTCAATAATTTCTATTATTTGATTTAAATCAATCGTTGCACTATTGTACACTTCAGCAGTTTTTTTTCTATGATTTAGAACTTCTGGATTAACTAATGAACCTGCATATATAATTATATCTGCTTTTTCAATCGCTTGATATCCACCAATTGTTAATAATTTTGGGTCTCCAGGACCAGCACCTATGAAAATCACTTTTCCTTTCATTATATCACATGATTAATTTACACTATGTTTTTTAATGTCTTATTTTTTAATAATTTTAATGTATTGAAAATAGTATTTTATTGTTCTTATTATTTTTATTACTTTTATTATTTTTATTATCCTTATTACTTTTATTATCCTTATTATTTTTGTTATTCTTGTTCTTTGTATTTATTATTCTTGCATTTTATTTGTATTATCTATTCTATAATTAATAATTGTATTATTGTATAATCAGTATGTGTATTAATATTTATAACAGTTCTTGTATTATAATCAGTATTTCTATTGTATGTTAGTATTTGTTAATATTGTATAACAGTGCATGTGTATTAATTTTTATTATATTAACTAAAATTTGATTTTTATTAAATATATTTATTCAGTATATTTATTCATTAGTCTTATTCATTATCTTTTTTAATATTAACTCTTTTTTCATATACTTCAATAGCTCCATAAGGACATTCATGAATACAAATTTCACATACTCCACATGATACAGGGTCTATTACAGCTTTACCATCATCATTATAGTAAATAGTATCAACACCGGTTAAAACATTTGGACAAGAGTTTAAACAGGCATTTTCACATTCTTCAAATCCTTCACAAGCTTCTTCATCCACCATTGGAACTTTAAAAGTGAAACCAAGAGCCCTTTTAATAGCTTCTTTTGTTCTATAACTTGCAATATGTAATATTGTGTCTCCAGTAGCATTATCCGTTGCCATTGAAGCAACACAAGGAAAATTATGAAGTTTATTGTTTGCTTCAAATTCAGCATCTTTAACTGAAACTCCATTTAAGTTTTCAGCTATAAACCAGCTTGAACCACAAGGAGCTCCTCTTATAACTTTTATAGAAGAAATATTACTATCTAAATCAGTTTCTTCAGATTCACTATCAGTTTCTATTTCAAACTTAGGTCTTCCAAATACTTCTGTAAATTTATCAATAAATTCATCTCCTATTGGAGTTAGTCCACAGAAAGGTTTAGGAAATACAATGGTTGTATTATCATCTAATTCACTTATTATTTCATTTTGAAGTCCTAATGGTAATTGTTTTGGATGATAAATGGGAGCAATTACAGATTTAGCTCCTGATTTCTTAACTACCTCTGGAATAACCATGTTTATATCTCCATAAAGTCCAACTGCTATTATTAAGTCTGATTCAGGAATATTTTCAGGTATATAACTACTTATATCATCTATAAACTCTGGTAAATCATCTTCAGATGGAAATTCATGTATGCCTATAATGTTAGATGCAAAACCATGAGTAGCTATTCCATTTACTATTTTGGATCCGTATTCTCCTGAACTAAGTATGAAAATTTTCATTTTATCCTCTCAATTATTTTTTAGTGTCCTCTTAATTATTTTTTTAGTATATTCTTAATCATTCTTAAATTATATAATGATAAAATTCTATTTTGAGCTTTTACTTTTATTTTTAGCTTTTTTATTTTTTATTTATTTATGAATTTTTATCTTAAAATAAGTTGATTCTATCTTTTCTTTTTTTTCTACTGTTTCTATTATCTTCATTTTTTCCATAATAATTAGTAAATCAACAACCTTTTCTAAAAATTCTTCTTTTTTATAATTTTCTTTTTTTATTTGGAGATTTGTTATGGATTCTTCTATTTTATTTTTTTCATATTTGTTATATGATAATTCGTTTTTTGGGTTTTTTATTTCAATAAAGTTAGTATTATTTATTAAATGATCTATTATATTTTCAATACTTGTTAATTCATTAATTTTTAGCTTTTTATAGATTTCAAATATTAATATTACTTTTTCACATTCTTTTTCTTCCATTAGTACTGGTTCAATAGATCCTTTAATCTTTTTAGCAAAATGGGTTATTTCTTTTTTTTCTCCAATTGGAACAAGTATTAGGACTTTTACTTCTTCACTTAAAAAATACATTCCTCTACTAATTTTGAAACTTTCCATTTCAATTATCAATCCACCTAAATCATCTATAAATTCTTTAAATTCATTGAATTTATAAATGCCCCCAGTAAATAATAATAATTCATACATATTATCAACTGATATTTATTTTTGTACTTTTGATTATATTATTATTTCTATTTCATCTATTTTTATTTTAAATATTTCTTATTTTTAATATTTTTCTAATATTTTTATTATTTTTCTATTATTTTTTTATTATTTTTCTTATATTTTTATTATTTTTCTATTATTTTTTTATTTTATTCTCTTTTTGTTTTCTTATTTCAATTCTTCTTTATTTTTGTTCTTTTCTTGTAAAATTGTCTTTTTTTTGAAAATTTTTCAAGTAAATTTTAATATATTCTATTAATTTAATGTTTTTATCTTAAAATAACTTTGAGGACTTGTTTTTACAATAAAAAATCAGCAAACCTTTTTAATGGAAATCAATAAAGACTTTTACATGGATTCAAGAGGAGTATATACAATTGATTTTTTATTTTCAATATTTTTAACTTTGACAATTGGAATCATTGTTTTGAATCTCATTGGAAACGCTTTAGAAGATCAAAAAACAATTGAAGAAGATATGGGTGGGAGAATATTAATTGATAATATTGCTAATACTATAAATCAAGTTAATTCCAACAATTTAGGGCATATGAAGGAAATTAATATTCCAGATAACATTTCGGGTAAAGATTTTAGAATAACAATAAACTATGATGAAGTTGTTTTAGAATTAGAAAACAAAAAAGCTGATTCTGCTTTAATACCTATTAGAATAGTCAATGTTAACCTTGACCCTATTGAAGAAGTTAAAATATATCCTGGAAATTCATATAAAATTAAAAAATCATTAGATAATAATAATTTAACTGTAATTCAAATTTATAATGATTAGTAATTTGTAAATTATTAAATAGTTTTTATTGTAATTATACAATGTTTGTAACAATATAACTCTATATTTATTGATATTTTAGTAATAAATTAATCTTAATCTATTGAATAATATATTTATTGATAAAATGGTGTTTAAAAACGAAAATAAAGGACAAGGATCTATTGAGTTTCTTTTTTTAATTAGTTTTGGTATAATTCTAGCTTTATTATTAATTAACTCTTTAGCTCAAGAATATGATTTAAATTTATCTATTTTAGCAGCTAAAAATGGTGCTACCACTGGTTTAGATGGTGGAAGGTTAAGTGTTTTTGAAAAAAGTGCTTATAATAAATATAAAATTAATAATTCTGTTTTAACACATCCTAATTCTGTTAAATTAGTAAAAATAGAAACTATTAATAGGGGATATGATAGTAGATATAATAGAACAAGTATTCAAATAAAGGCTTTTGTATCATCTTCTTCAGTAATGTTGAAAGGGGATAGGACTTCAACAGGAGATAGAATAAATTTTAATTTAAGAAAAAGTATTACTATGGCATTTGACACATCTAACTTAACTAATGCATTACATAATCCTTGTTTTTCTAATCATCATGTTTATACAACTGCTAATGTTCAATGGATTTAATTTTTCTAGTTTTTATGTTGTATTCTATAGTTTTTAGATGTTATTATATTTAGTATTAATATAATTAGTATTATTATACTTAACATTACTATAATTAATATTATTATAGTTAGTATTATTATACTTACTATTATTATAATTAATATTATTATATTTAGTATTATTATATCCAATATTATTATAGTTAGTATTTATATATTTATTGTTATATCTAGTATTATTATGCTCAATATTATTTTTAGTATTATTGTAATACTGAACATTTAATAATATTAGTAATATTAGTATTTTTATTAATCATTATTACTATATTAATAATATTAATTATTATATAAAATATAATTATAAAATATAATTATAATAATATTGAATATTTATGATACTTTAATTAAATAAATAATATAAAATATCTTTGTATTTAATGAATTGAGCTAGAGTGGTATTTCCAATTATATCTGGAAGTATTATTGCCACTATAATTCCAAGTATTCCAAATAAAATTCCGATTCCCCAAATTATTCTCACAGCTTCTTTTTCACTAATCGGTTTTCTAAGAACTAATCTAATTAATGATTTAAAGCCTTGATCAGGAATTATCAGCTTACCATCATTATTAACTTCTGTTGGTCTGTGTTGTTGTCTTTCCATGACTCCTGCACTATAAAATTTCATAGCTGCATCAAGTATATTTGGAAAAAGAACAATAAATGCGATTAATTTCATCCTACCAATAAAAGCTATTGCTGCTATTGCTGCTCCAATAATTAAAGTCCCAGTATCTCCTGGAAATACTCGTGAAGGATATTTATTATAAAGTAAAAATGCAATTAATGCTCCTAACATACTCATACTTATAATAGCTACATCATATTTGCCTAATATTATACAAGATATGGTTAATGAGGTCATAGCTATTACTCCAAGACCTGATTCAATTCCATTTAAACCTGCTAACATATTTGTAAGATTAGCTACTATTGAAACAGCTATAGGGATTAAAATTATGTATAACAATCCAACATTTGGAGGTGCAATCCATATCAAAGGAATACCTGCAAGAAATAGTAAAATAAATTTTTCTTTTGAGGATAATGTTAATAAATCATCTACCATACCTATAATCCCAACAAGGAGTATAACTACTAAAACAACTGTCAGTTGAAAAGTTATAATTGGATGTAAATATATTCCAGCAAATATACCTATTATAAATCCAAATAAGATCCCTATTCCACCCATTTCAGCCACTATTGGCTTAGCAGTTTTATGAATATCTTTCCCTATGATATTTGCTTTTTCAAGCTTTCTTATTAGTCTAGGCATTGTGAACCTAGTTACAAAAAACCCTAAAATACCACAGATAGCTGAAACTAGGACAATTGTAATTTCAGGATTTGTAGTAAGTAGATTTATCAATTTTTCACCTTTATTTTATTGTTTATATGTATTTTATTTCTATAATCTCTATTTTATAGTTTTATTATAGTTCTTATTTCTATACTTTTATTATAGTTCTTATTTCTATAATTTTATCTTATTTTTAATATAACTGTTTATTATTTAATATATATTTATTTTATTTAATATACTATTATTTTATTTAATATAAACTTATTATTAATCTTAACTATTTTTTATTATATGATAAACAGTTCTAAGAGGAATATTTTCTTTTTTTGCAATTTTTTTAACTGGAACTCCTGACTTAGCTAAATTTTTTATTCTTGTTCTTGTAGCATCATTATATTTATTCTTTTTACCTCTTTTTAACTTGAATTTCTCTTTATCATAACTATTTTTCATATAATATATAGTTTTTACAGGTAAATTTAGGTATTCTGCTACTTCAGTTGGAGTTTTACCACTTTTTATTAATTTGATGACTTCTTCTTTTTTTTCATCACTATATTTTATTCTAGTGGTCCAATTATGCTTAATTTCTACTTCTATTTCTAATTCTTCTAAAGCTTCTAAATATTTTTTTGAAATTCTTTTATATATGCTAGGAGGACATGTAATTCTTTTTAAGTTAGGATATTCATCCATCAGATTAACAATCATTTTTGAACTTAGTTGAGAGCTAATATGGATTGTTTCTGCCTCTTTTTTATTTTTATCTTTATCTAGCATTTTAATCTATAAATATATTATTTACTTCTTCTTTATTTCTAAGCTTATTTCTTTTTCATTTCTTTTTTATTTCTAAGTTTATTTCTTTATCATTTCTAAGAATTTTTTAGATTTATTGCTTTTTGGCTTTTTAAAAGTATCAATGTTTTTTATTCCATTTTCAACACTTTTTTCAGTAACATTGAATGTTTTTGAAGATAAAGAAACTGGAATATTACAATTTGAGCTTATAATAGCTGCTCCAAGTGAAACATAATCAATTTTTATATTGGATCCTTTTATTTTCTTTTCTAAATTAAATTTTTTATTCAGTAATAAATCCATATTATTTAATTCAATTATTTTTTCATTTTCATTATTTTTTAAGATATTAACAACTTCTTTGTTTATATTTTCAAATATTCTTCTTTGTTTTCTATCAATATCACTACGGAGATATGGGAAAGGACCTCCATATCTTTTTCGTCTGTCTTGTGAAGTTGTTAAGTAATATTTAAAAATATCCCATAGTATTAATGTTGAAGCTACTTCTGAAAATACTCTTTTTTCAACATTTTTTCTTTTATGGATATCTTGTTTTAATTGAGGATCTAGATTTTCTCTTTTACTCATTAATCCAACAGTTTTTAATCTATTTTCAGTTTCAAATCTTCTCCATTCTTCTAGTGAATCTTCCCCAACAACGAATTTAGGTCTTTGTAGTTTTACATCTCTCACAATTTCATCGTATTTAGCTAATTTGTAAATATTACTAATCTTATCTTTTAATATGGATTCTTTATTGTTTTGAACAATATTTTCTGCATATTTAGCATATCCAATAGCTAGTGCAGTTCTAGCATGTTTATCATTGATTATAGTTGGTTTAGTTCTATGAAATTGCAGAAATTCAATTCTTACATTTTTACCATATTCTTTTCTTATTTCTTCTTCATAGCTATTGACATATTCAGAATCTAGTGAAACTCTTTTCCTTATCCATCTGTCATTTTCTTTAAATTTTATAACTGCTGAAACGGTTTTCACTACACCTTTTCTTTCTTGTTTCAATATACTTAAAACTTTTTTAAAGGATTCTCTTCCCCAACTTGTCATTTCAGACATTAAAACCATATAATTTCCAGATAATGGCAAGTAAGGAATGATTTCTAATCTATAAACTCCCGTTTTATTAATTTCGAATTTAAAATCATTACAGCCACATGAACATTCTTCTTTTTCTTCTAATTTTGATATATTTTCCTTGTTTTCAATATTTTCAATATTTCTATTATTTGCTGATTTTTTTTTAGATAGTTCTATGAATGCTGAGGGTTTATATGATTTAGAACAAGATTCACATTTAAAGATTCCAAATTCTTCTAAATGCCCTATAGCTATTTTATGAGCATCAATTGCAGATTTAACCCGATCTAATACGTTTTTTTTAGCTGTTGCCTTCATTCTAAAGTATTGACCGTGCCTATTTACTTCGCTCATTTCTTCAAAGGCAATATCTCCTGAACTAGTTGATCCATACTTATTCAAAGATCGATATGGGGCAGTATAGCCTTTTAAATCCATATCTTCTCTCATTTCTTGCAAATTGCTCAATCTTTTTGTAAGTATAGAGTAAACTGATTTAAATGATTCTAGTTTGGAAATTTTTTCCAAACTTATTTTTTCATTTTGAACCTCATTTAAATATTTTTCAGCTTTACTAATAAGAATTGATTCATCCATTTAATCACCGTGAGGACTTAACACTTACAATAATTCAAGAATAACGCCAATTTCATTTTTATTGAAGTGTGTTAGATATAATAGGATTTTAATTTTTATATTTTACTGTTTATAGTTCATATTTCAATATTTATAGTCTATATTCTATTGATTATAATTTATATTCTATTATAGCTTATATTCTATTTTTATATTTCATATTATATTTGTATTCTATGTTATATTGAAATATTATTACTTTTCATGTTATTTCTATGTTATCTTATGTTTTCTCCTACTTCGCCTTCTTCACAAGCTAATAAAGTAGAACTATCACTTGCCAGTATCATACCTTCAGATTTTACTCCGAATAATTTTGCAGGAGGTAAATTGACTAAAACAACTACTTTTTTATTTATTAATTCTTCAGGTGAATATTTAGTTCCAATTCCAGCTACAACTTGGATTTGTTTTTCTTTTATATTTACTTGTAACTTTAATAATTTATTAGAACCTTTTATTTTTTCAGCTTCTAATATTTCACCTATTCTCATATCCATTTTTCCGAAATCATCAATAGTAATCTGTTCATTCATTTCTTCGCCCCCTTTTTCTTCTTTGTTTTCTAGATTTTTTTCTTCACTTTCTAAATTTTTATATAAGTTTTCTTTTTCTTTTTCTAGGATATCTTCATCTATTTTTTTAAATAATGGTTTTGGTTTATTTATCGCATGATTAACTTCAAGAGGAATTTTTGAGTCATTCCATTTTGTATCTATTGGTATATTTAATATATTAGCAATTTTTTCAGCTTTATTTGGGATATAAGGTTTTAATAATATAGCTAATGCTTTAGTCAATTGATTACACAAATATAAACAGTTAGCTGCTCTTTGATTATCTTCTTTAACAGCTTTCCAAGGTTCTTGATCATTAAAGTATTTATTTCCTTTTTTAGCTATTTTTATTATCTCGACTAAACCTTCTCTAAATTTAAATTCTTCAATTAATTTTCCCACGGTATTTGGAATCTCTTCAATAGCTACTTCAAAAGCTCTATCATCATCATTTGGATTTTTATATTCTGGAATTTTATTATCAAAGAATTTTTTTGTGAAAGTAAATGTTCTATGTAGGAAATTTCCAAGTACATCAGCTAATTCGTCGTTAATCCTTCTTCCAAAATCATCCCATGAAAAATCAGTATCTTTACTTAAGGGAGCATTTATTGTAAGATAATATCTTAATAAATCACTATCATATTTTTTAACAAAATCTTCCACCCAAATAACCCAGTTTTGACTTGTAGACATTTTTTTCCCTTCAAGTGAGAGATATTCTCCTGCAATAATATTGGTTGGTAGTCTACACCCATATCCTTCAAGAAGAGATGTCCAAAATAGTGCATGGTGATAGATTATGTCTTTTCCAATAAAATGGATTGCTGTATCATTCCAATATTCTTGCCAGTCTTTTCCAGTCTTAGCTGACCATTGAACAGCAGAGGATATGTATCCAAGGAATGCTTCTCCCCAAACATATATTATCTTTCCTTCTACTCCTTCAAGAGGAATTGGAATACCCCAATCCATATCTCTACTTAATATCCAGTCATTTAAACCTTCTTTTAACCAATTTTTAGCATAATTTTTAACATTTGCGGGCATTTCTTTATTTGAATCTATATATTCTTCAATACTCTTTTGGAAGCTACTAAGTCTGAAAAAATAATGATTAGATTCTTTTATTATTGGAGTATGATTACAGGTTAAACATTTCGGATCTATTAAATCCACCACATCTAAATGCCTTCCACAACTTTCGCAATGATCTCCTCTTGCGCCTTCAGATTTACAATATTTACAGGTTCCTTCTACATATCTGTCAGGTAAGAATTTTTCACATTTCTCACAGTATAATTGTTTTATTTCCTTTTCATAGATTAAATCTTTTCCATATAGATCTAAAAAGAAATTTTGAGCTATTTTATAGTGAATTTCATCAGTGGTACGTGTAAAGCTATCGAATGATATGTCACATGACTTTAAGTCCTTTACAATCATTTTATGATATCTTGTAGCTATTTCAATAGGTTCTTTACCTTCTTTATCTGCTTTAACTGCAATTGGTGTTCCATGTTCATCAGTTGCACCAACTAGTAGTACTTCATTATCAATCATTCTATTATAACGAGCATAAATATCTGCAGGAATGTATGTTGATCTTAAGTGCCCTAAATGACAGGGTCCATTTGCATAAGGTAATGCACATGAAATAAAAATCTTAGACATCTTTTTCCTCCTATTAATTAGTTTATCATCAGACTAACTATATTTGCAATGTTTTAATTATTCTATTATAAAATTATTCTATTATAAAATATTTTGATTACTTTATTATAATTTTGTAATATTTATATAAATTATATTATATTATCGATTTAGCATTATATCTTATTATATTATCTCATTATATTCCCATTATATTATTAATTGAATTAATTGACTAAAAAATATAATATAATATTTAATATAACATTAAAAAACATAGATATTTAATAGATATTTGAAAAATTAAATATGTTATATTTTTTACTTTTTTCTTATATAAATATGATGATTTATTTTAAACTAGCTATTTTTAACCTTATTTTTACTAAAAATCTTTTATAATTATTGTTTGAATTTGAATTCTTGATTAATGAATATGAATTTATTTTTTAGACTTATTATTAGCAATGAAATTGATATTTCTAAATATAAAAATGATTTTAATAATTTTAATATGTTTCATAAATTAATATTACTTGTTTATTTTAATGATTAATTAATTGTACAGGTTTAATATAATTTTATAAAAATAGAGAACCTTTTCTAATGTTAATATTATTGCTATATTATTGCTATATTATTATTGAGTATATTAAGAATAATGAATAAGAATAATGAAAAATAATAAAATACAATATAATAAATGGTCTAATAGTGAAATATTTTACAGTAAAAAGTAGAAAATAGTTTGAGAGATAATACTCTGTCTTGCACTGATTTAAGACTTAAATTTAATAGAAAAAATAGTGAATATATTCATATTATTGCTGAAAATGTGGAACTCGGAACTAAAAAATAAGTACTTGTTATATTGTAATATATAAAATTATATTTTATTTTTAATTATTTTTAATTATTTTTTTTATTTTTCTTACTATCTTATTTAGGTATTTAAATAGATTAAAGAGTAAATAAGAGATAAATAGCACTTTTATATTATAAATATTATAAATAAATTTTATTATTATCAACTTTTTAGGTTTAAGTATTTTTAAGTTTAAATATCAATTTTTAAATAACACTAATTAATTATGCAATTTTAAATTAAATAAATAATTAGATAATTAAATAATAATTAAATAATAATTAAGTAATAATTAAGTAATAATCAAATAATAACTAAATAATATTAAATAAATAATTAAACAAATAATTTTTTAATGATAAAGATAAAATAAATAATATGGTGTTATTGTCATTTATAAATCCTCTTTCAGAAGAAGGTCAAGAGATAGTAAAGGAAAAAGGAGATCTTGAAAGCGTATTCTCTTCTAATGATGAATTAATATATATTGTTACTCATGATAAACGTCAAAATATCGATGATGATTCACTCATACCTGAAAGCTATGGAGATTTAGCTATTAAGCGTATTCAATGGTATATTGAAAGAAAAAATAATAAAGATTTTAATAATGATGATTACAGCTATTTATTCAATGAAGAAATTACTGAAGCTGATGTTATTTCTTTTCATTTAATTTCCCAAGCAATAGCTACTAAACTCAATCCAAACTCTCGTGAAGCAAGATTTTTTGTAGAATCCCAAGGAAAAATCATTGAAGAAAGATTAGTTAAATTACCTGAACAGGAAAGAAAAGAAATTGTAAATAGGATCTTGAATCAATTGATCTTTCAAGAAAACATTAACTGGAAATTTTTGAAAGAATTAGTAGCTAGTAAAAAGATTTCTCTGACTGATCTTGTTTTAGATGAAGGAAATATAATTTTAGATAAAGAGGATTTCATCAATCGTTTTGGAGATAAATTTAAAGATAGGGCTCCTGATAGAATGTATGAAATTATAATTGGAGATAGTATTAAAGAGTTAATTTTAACTAAAATGATTATGCAGAATACTGAAAATTATCTTCAAAAAATAAGAGAGATGTCATCTAAAATAGAGGTTCATCCAGCTATATCCGAGCTTTCAGAAAAGATTGCACAATCTATTTCTGAGCTTACAAGTAAATATAGTGGATTTTATGGAGTTGGTGGATCGGAAGGGTCCATGAAAATTGGAAAATTAATAAAAGAAGCTTTTCCTCCATGTATAGCAACTACAGTTGAAGGTGTATCATCAGGAGGTAGAAATGATGCGATTGTTCTACTTTTAACCTCATTTGTTTCTTATGCTCGTCTTTATCCTGCTATTTTTAGAAATGAAGGTGTAGATGTTAAAGTTTCTGATATTGATCCCAATCTTACCATTACTTTAAATGAAATTTTACCACTTATTTATGAAGCTGCTGATAATTGTTCTCCTCCACTTTTTGATGATCAACCACAAGAAAAGATAAATATAACTTCAAAACTTGGTTTTGGAATGTATGAAAATCCTGAACTTGATCATGAAGGTGAAACAACATGGTATACTCCTATGAGTTGTGAAAAGATTAAAATGCACTTACCTCAATTATGTAGGCCTGACAAATTATGTGCAAAAATAGGAAATCCTCTTTCTTATTATTCAAGAGCTAAATGGTTGATGGAAAAAGAAGGAAAATCGGCTAATAGTATTAATAGTAACAATAATAGTAATGGAGATAGTAAAAATAATAATAATCAATAATTAATATTGATACTAATACTATGCTATAACTAATATAATACTAATAATAATTGTAATAATAATAGTTGTAATAATACTTGTAGTAATATTTGTAATAATGATAATAATAATTAATGATAATTGTAATAATAATAGTTGTAATAATACTTGTAGTAATATTTGTAATAATGATAATAATAATTAATGATAATAATAATTATGATATGAAAATAGGATAAATTGATTTTAGGTATAAGTTCAAAAAATTCTTATACATATTTATGGCATATTTATGGTGATATTATTTTTAAAACAGCTACTTTAGAAGAGCGAAGAAGATATTATAGGGAGGAATGGTCTGAAAAGGATTTGCCTAAATTTATTACAGATGAACTTAGAATGAGGGAATTTGGGTTTGATCATTTAGGACATGGCCCTAATGATAGATATAAAGTTTTTAAAGGTAAGGATTCTCTTAGAAGATTTCTTAGATATAAAACTCCTTTTGCAGCTTATATATCCGTAGCTTTTTATAATAATCCTCGAAGAAGAGGAGATTGGCTTAAATCAGAATATGTTTTTGATGTTGATGCAAAAGATCTTCCTATAAGGTCCTGTGATTGTGATGGTGTTTGCGAAATCTGCCTTTCTGAAGCTCTTGAAATAGTAAATAATATGATAGATACTTTAGAAGGAGATCTTGGAATAAAAAAGATTCATCTCATCTATTCTGGTCGAGGATACCATATAAGAATATTAGATGATGAAATAATGGATTCAGATAGTGAACTTAGGTCTGAAATTCTAAAATATGTAGCTGGAGCAGAAGTTCCAAAATTAAAGTATGGTAATATATCTGAAGGTAGTGGAAGTAGCTATAATTTTGAACATTTTTCTATTCCAATAGCTTATCCCAAGGTTTTTACAAAAAGAATAAAATATAATATCCAGCACTTAAAAGGAAATGAGGAAATTGATGATATAAACAAGAATTTATTAAAGGATATTATTAAAAATAGGGATCTTTTGGATGATGATCAGTGGGGTATTTTTAGAAGTAAAATAGGTCCAAGAAGATATAAAAATATGGTTACTGGAATGGCAAGGGTTAATTTAGCTACTATTGATGCAAAGGTTTCAATAGATCTAAAAAGAATTTTAAGGTTGCCCACTTCTCTTCATTCAAAGGTTAGTATGAAATGTGTTGAAGTAAAAGATCGTGAATGGTTTGATCCATTTAAAAGTGCTGTTCCTAAGTTTGTAGAAGAAAGAAAGTAATAAATTAATAAATATTAACTTTAATCTACATATTTTGTATATTATTAATAATAAATAATAAAAGTAATAATACTAATAATACTAGTAATAATAGTAATAATAAAAGTAATAATACTAATAATAATACTAATAATAATACTAATAATACTAGTAATAATAGTAATAATAATTTTTTTTATATTACTGTTTTTTATATTATTTTAATTGTTTTATTAATATTGTTTATTGTAATTTTATTATTGTTTATTATTTTAGTATCTATTATAGTTGTTATTGATATATCAATTCTTGTTTTGGATTTTTTTTATCTGTTTATTTATATCTGATGCTTCTTTTCTATTATATAAGTAGAAGCCTGCCCATATTAGAATAACAAATATAAGAGCGATTAATACCCATATAATAATTCCTAATCCATAATTTATTGGAATCCATCCTACAAATAAAGATGTGATTATTAAAATACTCATTCCAATAGATATTTGTATTAAAAATTGTTTTAACAAAGATAATTCGTTGTTTTCATAAACTATTGAAGGTAAAGAGAATCCAATGCCTACAACCATAGCTGCGATTGAATAGATTATGAAGTTATTTATTAATAATTCTTGAAACTCTTTTCCTCCAAAATAAATCCCAAATATACTTAAAATTATTAATATTAATGATCCTATTGCCATTCCTTGGACAGTTAGCTTAATATATTCTTTCATAAAAATTCCTCCTAATTATAAACCAATATATTTCTTAAATTTAGGTAAATATTTTCTTGAAATGTTTGATTCTAATCCATTTTTCATTTTAACATGCATAACTCCCTTAAATAATGGAATTACATTATCAATTTCTTTTATGTTAATTATCGTTGATTTAGAGATCCGAAAAAAATTTTCACCTAATATCTTTTCTAATTCATATAATCGTTTATTTGAAGCATACTTTTCATTTTCATCATAAACAATGACTTGGTTATTCGCTGATTGAACCATGAATATTTCTTCAATAGATTTTATGAATATTTTATCCTTATTTTTTAAAATTATTAATGAACTTGATTGAGTTTCAAGTGTTTCAATAGCTTTTTGAATCTCATCAGTTATTTTATCTGTGAAAATTACTGCATAAGGCTCTTTTATTTCATTAGATAATTTTATTTCAACTTTCAAACTATTCCTCCTTTATTTTATCATTGAATATCTATCTATATGTATTTACTACAAAAATAATCTTTTTGGAGGATTTGATAAGTTGTATATATCCTTAGCTAAGTGGTAAAAATAGAAGTTTAAAATAAGAATTAAGTTTATTTATAAAAGATAAAAAATAAAAAAATTAAAGTTTAATAATTAGTAACATATTTTGCATGGACCATAATATTGTCTAGCATAAGATAATGATACATAACTTATATATTTCATGTTTCCATGTTTATATGCATGGTATTTTGTTCCAGTCCTTGTTATTATTACTTGCCCTCCACTATTCTTTTTTGGTGTTGTTTTTTTAACTATCTTAATTCCTTTTACTGTTTTTTTGTTATTAGACTTTTTTAGTTCATTGATTTTATTTTTATAATCAACATTGAATATCTTATTGTATTTTGTATAGTATGAACTGATAGGTACTTTAACAGTTTTATATTTCCCAGGTTTTAATGCAGGAACATATGTTTTCTTAATGTGTTTTCCTTTTGAATATATGCCTAAATAATTGCCTTTAGCTGTTGCATCTCCAGTATTTTTAATAGTTATATAGTAATTATTATTTTTGCGTTTAACTTTAGTTATTTTAAGATCTGGTTGTTTTAAAAAATTTACTGTGACTTTTTTAATCTGTGATAAACCTAAATTTGAAGCATAAAAAGTCTTATACATTGAATAACCATTTTTACTCTTGTAATTTTTAAAATCAATTTTATTTTTTAAAGTTTTTGATTTACCTTTATTATCACTAATTTTAATAGATGAAACTTGTTTGTAATTTTCTGTCCAGATACTTCCAGATTTAGAATCAAACTCAACCTCATAGTTTTCAGCATTATTAGAGTAATAATAGTCATCATTTTCGTCATGCAATGTATATGTAGCAGCTGAAGCAGCACTTAAACTAAAAAAAGCTACCAACACAAAAAAACATATTATTAACAATTTACCCGCACTTTTCATAAATAATCAAAACCATTCAATATTAGTATAGTAATAATATTTTGCTTGGCAATAATATATAAAACTTTTTAAATTATTTTTTATTTTATCTATTTTTAATTGTATACATTAAATTATTTTAATTATATTCTCTAATATTAATATAAGGGTGATAAACATGAGTGAAGTTAATGAAATTGGTAAGAAATTTAAAACACTTTTAAAATTAGATAAATTTCCTTTAGCTATATATGAATCGGAAAATCTTCCTGAAAATGCAGTACCTATGTGTTCATTGGATCGCTGTGTTGCAAAAGCGATTTTTCTAACTTCTGATAATGATAATATAAATCCTTTATATATAAATAATAAATCACTTAAGGGATGTTGTCCTGGATCAATCACATATTTTGGATTTGGAAAGCCAGCTAAATTTATTAAATATTTTGTTTCTACTGGTAAAGAAAATTTTAGAGGTGGAGATGCTGAATATCTTAAAGCAAGCCCAGATGATGTTGAAAAATTTTTGGAATCTATTGGAGAAATAAAACAAATTGAAAAAAATCTTATAATTCAAAGATGTGAAGATGTGGAATATGATATTGATGATATAAACCTTAGATCAATTCTTATTTTTGGTGATGCCGAGCAAATACGAAATTTAAGCAACTTAATATATTTCAAAAATGAGAATACTTTTAATGGAATTAGTATGCCTTTTGGACCATCATGTGCTAGTTTTATTACATATCCCACAGGAATGGCTGAAAAAACACCTGAAAATACTTCTTTTTTAGGACCTGTTGACCCAACTGGCAATACCTGGTTTCCATCAGACTATTTATCTATGGGAATACCAATAAAAATTGTAATAGAATTATATAATGATATTGATGAATCATTTATTTCTAAACGACCAGACGTTGCATTTCCACAAAAATGAATATGAATTTTTATATTTATAATTTTTTCCTATTAGTTTTTTCCTATTAATTTTTTCCTATTAATTTTTTTTATATAAAATATTTTTTTATTAAAATGTGTTCATACTATTTTTAGGTTTTTTAAATTAGAGAGCAACTTCTTTTTTGATGGATTGTGTTATTTATCTGTAGTTTGTATAATTGAATGACCTTAAAGTATATACATCTAACTGATAATATTATAATAATAAGTCATTATAGAAGATAAATAATTTTTTTCTTTAATGATTAAGGTTGTGTTATTATGAATACATTTGAAGTTATAAATAAAAGAAGAAGTGTAAGAAGTTTTCGAGATGAAAAAATTGATGAAAATGATATTGAAAAGATTATTGGGACTGGTAAAATTGCACCAGTAGCTGGTAAATTCCAAATTACTGTAGTTCAAAACAAAGAGATTCTAAATAAATTAAACGATGCAGTTAAAGAAGCTTTAAAAGCCTCTGGAGATGAAGCTAGAATAGCTCAAGCTGAAAACCCTGATTATAATGCTTTTTATGGAGCTAATACTTTTGTTTTATTTTCAGCACCTGATGAAAATCCTTTTGGAGCATTGGATACTGCACTTGCAGCTGAAAATATCATATTGGCAAGTACCGAATTGGGATTAGGAACTTGTTATATGTTAACACCAGTATTTCCATTACAATCTCCAGAAAATGAAGAATTACTTAAAAAATTCGAACTACCAGAAGGATATAAACCAATTGGGGCTGTTGTGATTGGTAAAGTATCTTCAGATATTCAATATCCAGAAAGGAATGATCTGAATAATGTAAATTATGTGAAATAATCACATATTTTTTTAATTATTTTTTTTATGTATAATTCTTAGACTATATTTTGGGTTATGAATTTTTAATTTAGATTTTACTTATTGGATATTTTTATTTATTATTTATTGAATGTCTTTATTTTTTATATTTAAGACTTCAAATATTAAAGAAAATATAAAAATTAGGAAATATAAAAATTATAATACTTAATTACAATATCTAATTATAATACATAATTATAAATCTAATTAATACTGATTATAATATCTAATTATAATACTTAGTTATAATCTCCATTTTCCTGTTTTATTTTGAATATCAACCATTTTCTTATATAAACCATCTATTTGATTTAATTCTTGAGGAGAACCTTTTTCAACTATTTTTCCTTCTTTTAAAACTACAATTTTGTCAGCATTTGCTATTGTACGCATTCTATGTGCAATTACAATAACAGTTTTATTTTTAATCAATATAGACAATGCTTTTTGAATTTCAGATTCATTTTCTACATCTAAAGATGCTGTTGCCTCATCTAATAAGATTATTGGCGCATTTTTAAGTAGTGCTCTAGCTATTGATATTCTTTGTCTTTCTCCTCCTGATAATAATGATCCATTCTCTCCAATTAATGTATCATATCCATTGGGAAGGTTTTTTACAAATTTATCACATCTTGCTAGTTTTGCTACCTCATATACTTCTTCATCACTTGCTCCATGAGATCCTATTCTTATATTTTCTTTTACTGTATTATTGAATAGAACTACATCTTGGAATACAATTGCATAATTTTTGAGTAGTGCTTCTGGATCAATTGTTTTTAGATCAACACCACCTAATGTTATTTTTCCTTCATTAGCATCCCAAAATCGTGCTGCTAATTTGGATATTGTACTTTTTCCTCCTCCTGATGGACCTATTAATGCTGTTACTTCTCCTTGTTTTGCATTGAAGTTAATATTTTTTAAGATATCTTTATCTTCTTTATAATTAAAACTAACATCTTTGAAAGTGATATCATATCCCTTATTTGAGTATTCTATAGATCCATCTTGGACTGCTTGACTTTCTATTTTTTTCATTCTCTTAATTTTAACTCCTGCCATAAATATTTCAGCTAAAAATTCTAAAGCACCTTGAATTGGTAGATATATAAATGCTGCAGCTATTAAATATAATATAAACATTAATAGACTAATTTGACCACTTACTAATAGAGTAGATCCCACAATCATCACAGACACAATACCTAATTTAAGTACCATTTGACCAGATATTACACTAGTACCTGTTACTAATTCACTTCTAATAAGAGAGGACTCAATATTTTTGATTTTCCTATTTAGCCCTTTTAAATAATCATCTTCATAATTATATGCCTTTAATTCTTTTATTGTTTCAATAGATTCTTGGATTCCATCAGTACCGGTTCTACGTTTTTTTATTATTTTTTCACTATTTTTTTCCTGTATTGATTTTGAAACAATAACTATTAAGAATGATACTGGAATAACCCATAATAATGCAATAGATAAAGGAAAGTTGAATAATAATATTCCAATAGATATAATAACTAATGAAATTACAGAACCAGCTAATTCAGGAACTGCATGAGAAAATGCATGTTCTAAGTCAGTACAATCTCCCATAATAGTTGTTGTCAAATCAGATAAATTCTTTTTTTCAAAAAATGACATTGGAAGTTTTCTTAGCTTTTCTGCAAGTGTTATTCGTCTAACTTCGCTTTCTTCATAAGTGGCATTATAGATGAAATGGTATTGTTTTGATTTTAATATATAAATTATTCCTAAAACTATTATTATTAAGATTATAAATCCTATTAAATCTAATTCAACAGAAATAATACTTGGATCTGGTATATATTGAGATAAAAACAAAACAAATAGTATAACAGGTAACATTAAACTAAAATCTAAAAGAGTTGTATATATTATTCCTTTCTTTAAGTTATTAGATCCTTGTTTACTTAATGCAAATTTTTTAGCTAGATATTCATCTATCATTATTACACTCCCTCTTTTTCATTTTTTAATTTTATTGGAGATTGGAAATTTTTCACTTTCCACTGTACAGATTCATTATAGTTATCCCACATATTCTTATAAAAACCATCTGCTTCAATTAGCTCATTATGTGTTCCTGATTCTATAATCTCACCAGATTGTATTACATGTACTTTATCTACATTTTTAATTGTAGATAACCGATGAGCTATAATCAACACGGTTTTTCCTTCTGTAATTTTTTTAAAAGCTTTTTGTATTTTGTATTCATTTTCAGGATCTGCAAATGCTGTAGCTTCATCTAAAATAATTATTGGAGCATCTTTTAATATGACACGAGCTAAAGCTATTCTTTGTTGTTCCCCTCCAGATAAATGAACTCCTGATTTTCCAATAACTGTATCTATTCCATCAGGTAATTTTTTTATAATATCATCACATTGTGCAGCACTTAATGCTTCTAATACTTCTGATTTTTTAGCATCTTTTTTAGCAATTAAAACATTGTTTAATATACTGTCTTTAAACAATTGAGTTTTTTGAAAAATAAATGAAATATTTTTCATTAATTCTTTTTCTTTAATATTTTTTACATTTACATCTCCGATTAATATTTCTCCACTGTCTACATCCCAAAATCTTGGAATCAATGTAGCTAAAGTAGTTTTTCCTCCTCCTGAAGGACCAACTAAAGCTATAGTTTCATTTTCTTTAATCTCAAAATTGATATTTTTTAAAGTTTCCTTTATATTTCCAGGATATTTAAATGAAACATTATTAAACTTTATTTGATGATTTGTAGTATGCTGAGGATTTTTACTTTCTTCTAATGGTTTTGTATCTAATATTTTTTCTATTTTTAGTAGAGATTGTTTTGCAATCATCCAATTTTGACTTGAAAACATGATTTTATTCATTATTAAAGATGCTATTGGAGTTAAAATAATGTAAAATATTAAATCTAAAAATAAAGAAGGATTAAATGTAGAACCCATTAATAATATTCCTGCAGGTATTAATAATGCAAAAAATCCATTTATTGAAACAGTAAAGCAAGTATATAGGACTTGACATGAAATTGAATAGTTGGTTACAAATTTACTATAGTCTTTAATTGTTTTGTGGAAGTTTTTAAAGGAAAAAATACTTTGTTGGAAAGTTTTTGTAACAGGTATTCCTCTTACATATTCCACTGCTTCGGAATTCATATCTTCTAAAGATTGTTGATAGTTTATTAGCATTTCTTTATTACTTCCCCTCATCATAGGTATAAGTATTAATAATGCTATTAACATTGGAATTAAAGATAATACTCCGAAAAACCAATTATAACTAAATAATAATACTAAAAAAGCGATAGGAGTTACCAATGCGCTAATTAAATCTGGTAATGAATGAGCTAAAAACCCTTCTGTTGTTGCAGAACTATAATCAATAATTTTACGTAAACTTCCACTACTTTTATTTGAAAAAAATCCTAATGGTAATTTTAGTAAGTGATTCATAGTTATAATTTTCATATTTCTTTCATTTCTAAATGCAGATAAATGTGTACACATTAATGCTACAAAATAGATTCCTATAGATAATATTCCGTAAAATAATGCCATCCATCCATAGTGAGCTAAATTTACAGCATTTGAATAATTTGGCATTACTAATATTATCTCTTCAATCATTTTCCAAATATAAATAAATGGTATTAATCCTAAAACAGCACTAATACCAGCTAAAATACATCCGATGACAGTTAAATATTTATATTTTCCTGAAAAGCTTAATAAACTTAAAAATTTATTGTCTTTTTTTTCATATAACTTCATTTTTTCCCCTTATATTATTATTTTAATAATTATTATTTTAGTAAATTTAGGCATGCCTAAATTTATAATAATCCAAAAAGCCATTCCTATTTTTAAAACAATTTAAAAAAACAAATATATTTTAAATGACTTTAAAGAAATTTATTAAAACTAAAATTAAAATAAAAAAACCATTAAAATTATCTAATAAATAGATAATTTTAGTCAATATATAGATATTTAATATTATATTTAATTGGATTTAACTGGTTATTTTATTTACAATTAAATTATATTAACACAAGAAATATATAAATATAATCGAACTAAAAAGACAAAACAATCCAAATAGACAAAATAAGTAAATAAATTTATTTTTTTCGTGATCTATATTGACTTGGAGTGAGTTTATAATATTCTTTAAATGCAGCAGAAAATTTACTAGGATTTTTATAACCTACCTTATTAGCTATCTCACTAATTTTATAATCTTCTTTATTTAATAATTCTTTAGCTATTTGTAAGCGATACTCTTTTCTCCAAGCATACACTGGTTTGCCATAAATAGCTTTAAAAGAAGTTTTCAATGAAGTAATACTAATATTATACTTTTTTGATAAATATTCGAGAGTTATAGGATTATGAATGTTTTTTATCAATTCTTTTTTTATAGATTTAATAGTTTCCACTTGTTTTTTTGAAAATTTTGGCCTATTTTCAATTGTATTGTTTAAAGGAGTTATTTTTAGAAATAAAAAAAGTTCTAATACCTTTAATTTAAAATACATTTTCTGAATTTTTTCATCCACATAATACATCTCATTAAAAATATGATCAATCTCTTCTGTAGATTTAATTAAAAGAAAGTCATTATTTTCGGATATTTTCTTATATAACTCATTTAAATCAAATGAATATCCAAATACATTTTTTAAAAAAGGTTTAGCAGATTTTTTATTAATATATATTTCTATTCCTTCATAATAACCTAAAGGAAATGTTGAATAGCTTTTTTCTGCAGTTTTTGTAGCTACAACCAAATCTCCTTCTTCTAGATAATGGTATTTTCCTTTAAATTTACATTCAAATCTTCCTTTTTTACAATGATTAATAGTAATTTCCTGATCTGAGTCTATTCTTTTAAATTCATTTATTTCAAATCCATGAATTTCATTATGTACTAGGTAAATGCCTGGAAAAACGGCATAACTTACCATTTTCCCATTTCCAGACTTAAAATCAAAGGAATAAACTGTTTTAAAAGAATTTTCATTAAAAATATGCATTGATTTTTTATTATATTCTTTATCAATCTTTAGTTTTAATGGATTGTTTTTCATGATAATCATTATTGTTATTTAATATTTTAACAATTACTCATTAATCAGACGGTTAATCATTAATTAGGATTAATCATTAATTAGAATAAATGACTGCTAATAAAATAATTTTGACAAAAATTTTTCTATGAATATAATATAAATATTATAATATATAAAATTTAGGTAAGCCTAAATATTTAAATATTTTTTATATTTTATAATAAAATAACGAAAAAAATTTTAAAAAATAGATTCAAAAAATCAACTGACTAAATAAAACTAAAAAACATACTCTCATTATCTCATATAGCCTTATATACATATAGAATCAATTGATAATATTATATATTAACGAGGTATTATTCAAAATTATAATAAGCTCGATGAAGATAAAAACAAATAGATTAAAAAATAGTTATACAATCTCATAAGATTACCTAATCTTGAGATTGAGGGCTCAAATCATTCCAAGTCCGCTTTATTTTTTATTCTTAAAATGAATAATTTCTATTTTAATTTCCTTTTTTATAATATTTATATATTATTATAGATTTATGTATCAATTTTTACAATTTTAAGATATAATGCATGGTTTCATGTATTTTTAGTCTTAATTTTTTAAATAAAATCTATTTAGATTTTTATTTAAAATAACATTTGTCAATACTTTGAAAAAGTATAATATTATTTATTATTCGTTAAAATATTTTTACACATATGTGTATTTTATATAAGCTGTTTTTTATTATAGAAAGTTTATTATATTAGTAACAACATATATCTGTTTAATCTATTGTAATAGGGGGTGAAAAAGAGTGATATTTAAAAAATTAAGCATATTCTTGATAGTTTTATTTGCTTTTTGTTTTTGTTTGACTTCAGTTTCAGCAGCTGAGACTACAATTAATAATTCTACTGCTGGAGGAATTAATGGGGCAATAACAAATGATCCAATTGACACAATAATTCTTGATCCGGGTGTCTATTCTGGAAATAACAATACTCAGATAGTTATTAATAAATCAGTTACAATTAAAGGAAATGGCCCATCAAATACTGTTATAATTGATGGAAGTAATTTATACAGAATATTCAATGTTACAGGCACTGGAACTTTAACTCTGATTAATGTTACTTTAAAAGATGGTTTTGCAAATTCTCCTAATCCATTTGGAGGAGCTGTTTATAATCTAGGTACAGTCACTATGACTGATTGTGTTTTAACTGGTAATCAAGCAGGACTTTATGGAGGGGCTATTTATAATAATGGTATACTCAATACAGACAATTGTGTGTTCGATGAAAACTATGCTCCTCAAGGAGGATCTATTTTCAATGATCCAATTGGAAGAAGCTATATCAATAATTCAACTTTTTCAAATGGAATTGCTGATGATGGTGGAGCAATTGTTAACTATGGGAATATGAGTATTATAAATTCAACATTCATTAATAATAGTGCTGCTGATTTCGGAGGAGCTATAATTTCTCAAGGGAGACTTTCTATTATAGGATCTATATTTAGGAATAATACTGCTATGCAGATTGGTGGAGCTATAACCATAGGTCCAAATGGTACATTGAATATAAGCCATTCTATATTAGTTGATAATAAAGATAGTCAGAATTTTACTATTTCTAATTATGGTAATTCTACTGCTGATTATAATTGGTGGGGTTCTAATAATCCTATTAATGTAACCAATTTTGATCTAGGTAATTATTTCACTATGATTTTAAATACTAGTGTTTTGAATAATACTTTAGAAATTGGAGATATATTACATTATAATTATTATTTTGTACTTAATGGTACAAACAATAACGCCAATGCAGGCTTATATTTCCCATACTTTGAAGTAGATATATTTAAAAATGGTGTTTTGATTGATACTATTGATGGTAGAAATAGCCAGTCTTTAACTACTGAGTTGGATTCTAAAGTTTCAAACTTTTCAACTATGTTAGATTATGAAACTCAAGGTTTTACTATATTAGCTACTGAACCAATACCACCAGTACCGCCAGTACCGCCTGAGCCTCCTGAACCTAATAATAATACTAATAATACAAGTAATAATCCAGTAGCTAATGCTACTATGAAAGAAACAGGAATGCCAATAATTATCATAATTTTAGTGCTTTTAGCTAGTTTAGGATTAATCTACAGAAAACAATAAAATTTTATTTTTTCAGGGAATAATTTATTTTCTATTCCTTATTTTACTTTTTTATTATAATTTTTATATTTTTACATTCATTATATTTTAACTATAATAAAAATGTTAATTAATTATTTTATTATATCATTTACTAATTAATTTTGATTATAGTTAATTATTAAAATAAGATTAAATTATTTATTTTAAAAAATAAAATAATTTATAGCTAGAATAAACACATAAACAATCAATTAAATATAATTTTTCATAATACTCATAGCTATAACTATAAAAGTATTATCAAAAATTCTTAATAAAAAGAAAATAAAATTTAAAGAGTTAATTTATTGTTTGTTTTATAGCTTCAAGATTAGCATCTATAATCTCATCTACATCACTATCAGATAGAGTCATCCATAAGTTTATAAATCCTTTAATATTGGTAAAAAGAAATAAAGCCATCTTATTTGGACTAATGTTAATATCTAATTCTTTTTTATATATAAATTCATCAACTTACTCTTTAAAAATTTTAATTACAGTATGAGTCATATTATCAAATAAATCTCTATATTCTGGATGTTGATGATAAATACTATTAAGCATTAAATAGTATTTTTTATAATCAATTGTTTCACCATTTATTTTTCTAATAGGTTTTTCATTATTCTGAATATCAATACCTATTGATCGATAATATATAAATCTTAATTTTTCAATAAATGAACCTTCAAATTCATAACAAAGATTTTTTAATTCTGTGATTTTTTCTACAAAGTATCTTTGTATCATATAGGATAAAATAGCGTCCTTATTTTTGTAATGATGATAAATAGAACTAGCTGCGATTTCAGATTTTTCTTTAATTTGTTTTATAGAAACGTTATCATATCCATATTCCATAGATAATAGAAAAGTAGCTTCAACAATTTTATTCTTAATACATAATTTCACCTAGCATTTCTATCCATCCAATTATTGTATTCAGCTTTGTTTAGTTTTTATGTCGTTATCTTTATCGTATTTTCATTAGTTTTTGCTCAGATATAGCAGATGAAATTGAAATTAGAGTTAATCATGTTGGTGCATTATTAAGAGAGTTAAATGAAAAAATATTACTTAAACTCCTAATTCTTCAAACAAAAGACAAAAACTATATCAAATTAACACAAAAGAAAAACAAATATTAGATTATTTCAATAAAAAACAATATAAAACAAATTTTTAGAAAATTTTATAAATGACAAAAGTAGAATAATTAGTAATATTTAAAGTGAAAGATTGCTTATTATTAAACAAAATAGACTATATCAACTAACAAAGCTTGGAAAAGAAGTTTTAAATTATATTTATTAATTATTACTTTTTATGAGTTAAGTTAAGGTATAACGAAAGTGTAATATAAAATAATTAACAGATAAAGAAGTTTTAATATAATTAATTGTTGTTAACTAATGGAGATGAAAAATGGCTAGATTAGGTCTAAAATTTATAATAGCAATTTCTCTTCTGATATTTGGATTTTTTGTGTGGGTATATTTTCACCTTTTTCTATATGATTTAGTAGGAGGAGTTCTAGCTTTAATAAGTATTCCGATTTGTATTGTTTTATACATTTTTATTATTAAAATTATATTTAAATCAATTAGCCCTAAAGCCTCTAATAATAATTATAATAGCATAAATCATAGTTAATTATATAGCTAATAATGAAACTTTTAGTGTTATAAAGAATGGTTCTATGATTATAATTACTCTAGAAGATAATGATATGCATAAATTGACTATTGACATGGATTCTGGATTATCTAAATCCATAACTACAATAGATGATTTTGAATTTAAAGGAGCTATAACTAATGATAATTCATTTTGTTTCCATGATATATTGACTGGTTTAATTAATTATGGAATCGGAAGATTAGTAGGTGATTTTATTGGTGAATATTCAGATATTATTTTATTTTTAAATGATAATAATAGAGACATTTTATTTGGTTTAGGTATTGGTACTGATATTATAGGAGGAATAGCTCTTAAATTTCTCCCTTCAATAGTTTCAGGAACAATTGGTACTATTGGTATTGGTATTGGTTTTGGTTTTGCAACAATAGGGTATAAAAATACGTGGGCTTCTAATGATACTTGGCAATATTATAGTTATCATGGAACTATTTGGGATATGAAAACTATATATATACTCAATAAAAAGACTAATAAGATAGATTGCATTGAAGTTCCTTATAAAAATAATTGGGAATATGATATTGATAGAGCCTCTTATATTGATAGTGAAACTGGTCGTCGAAATTTAACTACTGCAGAAATAAATAAATATTTGAAATAAACTTAGGAGTATTATGAAATATAATAATAAACTTATTTTAACTCATATTTCATTATTAATTATTATATGGGGTTTAATTTACTTAGAAAAATCGAATTTTCCAGATTTAAGGTTACTTATCATAATTTTTGCTATTTTCTTATGTTATTTTTTTATTAAGTTTTATGGATATAAAACTGAAAAACATGAGAAAATAACATGGAAAAATATATGGAAAAATAATAAATATTTTTATATTACTTCTTCGTTATTAACTATTTCCATTCCACTAATGTTATTAATATAAAAGAAGTATATACTTTTAAGGGTTATTTAATTTATTTTTTATAAATAGTTAATTAACTTCTAAAAATAAATATAAAACATTAATTAACTAATTAATAAACAACCTTGAAGAATCTTAATTCAAATATTTTTATTTAGAATATTATCAATTTATATTTTTTTTGTTATACTAACCTACTATTTATTTTAATTTAACACCATATTATAATTATTTTTTTAGTTATAACCTTCTTTTAACGATGTGTTTTTCATTATTATTTTTAAGTATTGGGAAATATTAAGAGGTTTTTATTATTTTGTATTGGATTTAGCTAATATTCATTACTACTTTACTATTTTATTTGAGTTTTATAGCTTATCTGTTGTATTTTCTCTGGACTTATATTTAGATATATTTCCCCCAAGATTAAAACTATTAATCATATCTCTTTATTTATATATCTTATTTTTTATAATAATATTTATAAAACTTCATTTTTAGCTAATTTTTCATATTTTTTGTAAATTTTAGAGTTTAGCATATATAAATTTATTTTATCGAAATATTATTGATTTTGTTTCTAAAAAATGAGATTATTATAATTCCTATTTGTATAGCAAAGTTATTATCAGCAGATATTACAACTTCTAGAATCATCTCTTTTCTTTAACAAATAATTTATAAATATAAAGTGAATATTCTCTACTTTTTTATTTTATTAATATTTTTAATATAAACTTATCTATATAAAAAATATAAAGAATAACATGATTAATATAAATTTAAACTTAATATATATGAATTAATAAATAAAAAATATTTAATATATAAATAAAAAATAAAATAAAATATTAGTCTTATTAGTTTCTTTACGAGCTAATTTTTGCTATTATCATCAATTATTCTGAAAAATTACGAATTTCTCATCTTTAGATTTAAGTTTTGAACTTTTCCAAACTAAGTTACAAACTTAATTAACTTTTTTAATCTCATGTAAGCACTGTTTAAATATAATTTTTCTTTTATTATACTTAAAATAAAGTTCTATAATTTTAATTACTTTACAATTAATTACTTAAATTATACAGCACTTTTAACAATAAATAAAAGTTATATAGAAAATAATATCTAATTTATAGGTAGATACTCCCTTCTCCCTTCCCTCTCCTTTTACCAAAAAATCAAAATTCGAATTAATATCTGGAAGTATTTTTTATGATAATAGATTATTCTTTAAATTTTATAGTTATCTTATTATTTAGAATATTTTTATTATATTTTTACTCTTTTTCATTTTTTATTTTATATTTAACCAATTTTTTGAGTTCGATTATCTTTATTTCACCAAAAAGCTTATTTTTTATAGGAATTCTAACTTTTGAAATAACTGGACTAACAAGTATTAATGTTCCTGCATTATAGGTTTCCTTTACAATCTCAAATTTATCTTTTATCATTCAATTAAGTATCCATGAGAATTGTGGAGAAATATGATTAATACTTAAACTTCTATTGTTAAAATGATTAAACCTACCTAAAAATAAGTATAATATCCTATTTTGTATTGTTTCAACATTAGGAGTAGTAAATATCAATTTCTCCCCCTTCCCCTCTTAATACCCTATAACTTTCATTGATCAAATTCCAGAGATATTCTAAATGTTCAATAGTTTCAACAGAAACAACATAATCAAAGCTATTATCTTCAAAAGGAAAAGTAAAATTAGCATCTATTTTTAAAAAATCTATATTTTTTGGTTTGAATAAATCAGTATTTATATCAGAAGCAATTACATCAAATCCCATACCATTCAGAGTATTACTTAGAAAACCATCTCCTGCTCCAATTTCTAAAACTTTTCCTCTAGGTAATTTATCAAACAATTCTAAAACTTTTCTTTTTGTTGGTTCCCTTTTTGAATTATCTTTACTTCCTTGATATTTGTCTTTTTTTATTTCATTGGGTGTTTTATATATTATTGACATAATCTACTCTGATATTACCTTAAATTAGAAAAATAGTGATATATTTAATTTTTCAATTTTTCAGTTTTTCAGTTTTTCAATTTTTTTATTTAATAATATTTTTTATATAATATTTAATATAAAATCCCGTGATTAGGAAGATATTATAAATAAAAAATATTAAATGGCTTAATTGGGAAAAATATGAGTCAGAATATTTTAAAAAGAGTTTAAAATTTATCCAAGATAAATAATAATAATTAACACCCATAATTCTTGGTCTCTTAAGGTTAAAATCTGAATATTCACTGTCTTCAAAAAGTAAACCCTTTTTTTTATATTCTTCATAGAAAAAACTACCTGGAAGAGGAACAAAAGTTGAAAAACCAAAGATTTCATTAGATAAATTTTCTTTTATGAATTGTTCAGTTAACTTGATATCTTCTTTTGTTTCAACAGGAAAACCAGATATGAAAGAAGCTTGTATTTTAATATTATTATTTTTTAATATATTTACTGCTTTTTTATTCATATCAACGCTTGTTCCTTTCTTAAAATATCTTAAAATTTTATCTGAACCAGATTCTATGCCTATAAAAACTTCTATAAGACCTAATATTTTAAGTTCTTTAATTAAGTCGTGATTTTTAATAATATTATTACTCCTACCATGAATATTGAAATTAATCTTTAATTTTGATTTTTTTAAACAATCAATGAAATTAATCAACCATTCCCTATCTTGAAGAAAATTATCACTTTCAAAAGTTACACTTTTTAGACCATACTTATTTTTGAGATAAATTAATTCTTGAACAACATTTTCTGCAGATCTTGTTCTTATTTTTTTACCAAACATTTTTTTGGATGCTGGTGCACAGAATTTACAATTATATAAACATGCACGGCTTGTTAATATTGAAAAATGAGGTTCTTTAAGTAATAATGGATTTGGAGACTTACTATGGGAAACTATATCTCGATTTACAAAATCTAAATTGTCTAAATTCTCGATTTTTTTACCTTCAATAACTTTTTTAAATCTATCAGTTCTATTATCCCCCAATTGATTTCCACCTAATTCTTCAATTTTTGCCTTAATAATCTCTAAAAAAGAAATTTCACCTTCTCCACGAATTATATAATCGATTAAATGACTGTTTTCATATTTTTCAGTAGAAACTGAAGGATCGACACCCCCAACAATGATAGTTACATTAGGATTTTCTTTTTTATTAATTTTGATCGCTTTCATAGCTATATTATAATTCATAGAGATAATACTATAACCTACTATGTCATAATTTTTTACAATCCTTTTAAATTCTTTCCAACTCACAGATTCTAATTCTAAAAAATCTACTATTTCATCATTGGACTTAGCATAATTAATTATATATCCAATCCCATGTTTTGTTCCTAAAGAACTATTTGGAATCTTTTTAATTTTTCTATATATTCTCATATACCAAGAATGAGATGGGTAAACCATTAAAATTTTCATATTTAACTCCATAAATATATATAGTTAATATTATATTTTAAAAAATTAATTATTTAATCATATTATCTATTAATTAAAAATTTATAACATTTTTCAAGTTTTTCAGCTATGTATATTCCTTTATACAATTCATATTGTTGTTTGCATTCATTTTTAAGCTTTTTATAGATTTCTGGATTTTCAAGAATTGTTTGGATTTTTAAAGCTAAATCTTCATAATTCTCAGTTTGAAAAAATAACCCTCCCTTTTTCCCACTTGTTTCAACAATAGGGCTTATGTTAGATGCTACAAATGGAACTTCACATCCTAATGATTCTACAATCACAATTCCAAATCCTTCAACTTTACTTGGTAGACAAAAAATATGGGAAGAATTAATAATCTTTAAAACATCTTCATGTTTTTCAACAAAACCACAAAAAGTTATATTATTATACAAATTTTTTTCTTTTACTAAATCTATCAATTTTTCTTCTTCTGGGCCTGTTCCTACAATTTTAACTTTTAAATCTTTGTATTTGGAACCATTTTGATTTATTAAGATATCCATAGCTAATATCAAATCTTCAACTCTTTTATACTCTACTAATCTTGAAACACAAGATATTGTTCTATTTTCAAATTTTTCACTTTCTATTTTCTTGAATTCAACTATATTTGGAACTACAACTATTTTATCTTCTGGAAAATGTTTTTTTAGATTATTTGCTGTGAAATTAGAAACAGCTATGAGTAAATCAATATCTCTAGATAAAAAATATCTTTCAAGTATTTCACCAAATAAACCAGTAATACCAATGTTTTTAACCCATTCTCCAATCCATACATCATGATATCTTGCTACACAGGGAATATCAAGTTTTTTAGCTATTCTCCATGCAATTATGTATGTAATGAAATTATAACCTACAACAATATCAAAATCAAGTTTTTTAGCAACATCATAAGCAGCTTTCATAAATAGTAGTCTATTTTTAAATGATCCTTTTTGAGTATAGGATCTTTTTTTACCGCAAGCTATCACTTTAATATTTCCTATATTCTTTTCTTTTTCCATTCCCTCTTCATAAGATGTTAGTACAGTGATATCATTATCTTTAGATAGATAGTATGCTTCATTAAATGCAACTGCTTCAACACCACCTTTAATTTCAAGATTTTCACTTTTTGGAAAATATTCTGTAATAAAACATATCTTCATATTCGAACCTCAATTTTAGAAATACAATGTATCTGAGTTTTTATAGACTTTTATCACCCCCTCATTAATAAATTTACATATTGGATCTATTTTCTATTATATTAATATTCTAAACAGTGTTTAAATTTAATATTCAAGCGATTTATAGACATTCATCATTCCATTAGCCATATTTTCAATAGAGTGTTCTTTTGCAAATTTATAATTTGATTTAATATCACACTCATAATTTCTATTTTTTAAAACATCTACTAAATCCTCTTTAGTTGTTTTATAAGTTCTTTTCTTTACATCAGAGGGGATGTGTGAATCATCTAATGTTACAATTGGTTTACAACAAGCCATAGCTTCGACCATTGGTAAACCATATCCTTCCATAAAACTTGGAAAAATAAAAACATCTAATGAGTTATAAAAATTATTAATTTCTTCATTTGGAATAAATCCTAAAAAAATGATCCTATCATCATCTTTAGCTAATTCTTTTAAATATTTTATATGAGGGCCTTTTCCTCCAATGAAAAGCTTAGAATTTTCAATATTTGCAGATTTAAAAGCTTTAATTAGAATATCTATTCTTTTTCTGTAATTTATATTGGATAAAGTACCAATAGTATAGATTTCATTTGTTTCAACCTTTTTTGGAAACAAATTAATATTAATTCCTTGTCTTACAATACTTATATCATCTAAATCAATTGAATAGGATTTGTTTATATCTTTTGCTGTTTCTTCACTAATTGTAACTAATTTTTCACATTTTAGTGCTTGTCTAATAGCTATTTTAAAAAATCGTTGGGATTGATATCTTAATAATTTATTTTTATGGATTAGATTAGGTATTTTAATAGGCATTAAGTCGTGAATTGTAACAACAGATTTACTTTTATCAAGCCTTATTGATTCAATTGGGGACAATGCATGATAAATATCTTTAGATTTATCTAGAATAAAAGGAAGTTCTAAATAAAAATAACAAATGTAATCTAAAAGCCCATCACTTTTAAAATAACTATCATCTTGACTAATAGTAGTTAAATTCAATTTTTTTTGTTTTAATCCTTGAAGTAACATTTTTGAGTAGCTACCAATACCTTCATTTCTATTATCAAAGAATCTAGATATCAAAGAAATATTCATTTTATCTCATCCAAATTGATTAATGATTTATCTATTGTAAAAATCTTCTAATCTAACAGTATCGTTTAAGTATGGTGTTGAAACTTCGTGGAGTACTGTGTTTTCAGTAGCTACTATGGAATGTTCAATATGAGGTTCTATTCTTATTGTGTCATTTTTACCAAAGTATTCTTTTTTATCATTAAATTCTATATAAACTGCACCTGAGATTATATACATGGTTTCATCCTTTTTTTCATGAAAATGGAAACTAGTTTGAAATCCTTCTTTTATAAAGAGTTCTTTAGTTAAATATTTCTCTGTATAGATTAGAACTTTTTCATATCCCCAGGGTTTATCGGTACGATTTTCATATTCTTGTCTAACTGTCTCTAGTTCTTTAGAAGTGTCTATTGCCATCCAAAATAAACCGTCCTCTTTATAATAACCTATTTTATTTTCTTTTGCCATTAATGGGAAAAGTGTTTTTTCTATATCTTCTGTTTTAAAGTCTCCAAAATCAAGTTTACCCTTAGAAAAATAAACTCCTCCATTGATGTAATAATCCAAAAGAGGTTTCTCTTTAAAAGAAACTAATTTATCACCATTTGTTTCAACAATTCCATATGGTGATTGCATTTGAGTTATGAAAATGTTAAATGGATAATTTGATTTTTCACCTTGTTCAATCATCTTGGAAAGGTTTAAATCAGCTACAACATCACCATTACGAATAACACATTGTTCATAATCGTTTTTAATTTCATCCATACCAAGGCGAATTGCATTTAAAGTTCCGAGAGGCTCATTCTCAATAACATAATGAATATTAACACTTTTATGCTCATTGCCAAATCTTTCTTTTATTTTTTCATTTAAAAATCCAGTTAAAAGATAAACATCTTCAACACCAGCATTTTTAAAATCGAATAGTTGTTTGTCTAAGATAGTGTAATCTTCTTTGATTTCAACAAGTGGTTTTGGGATTTTTTCAGTAATAGGCCTAAGACGCTTACCAAAACCACCACAAAGAATCATTCCTGCAGTTTTTAGCATTTTAATTCCTCAATGATTTTTTATTTTTTATATTCTTATAAATATTTTTTAAGTCTCTATTAACAATTTTATTCATTTTTTCACGTTTATTTGAAATATTTGGCATATTTCTTTGATATTTATAGATAATTTTACTGATAGCTTTATATTCAGTTTTTAAATTTTATTTATAGTATATTACTAGAGGTTCTATATAGATGATTAATTATGAGTAATTTCTTAATGTTCTTTAAAAACTTGAATTAAAGTATTTTTTTAGAAGTTTCTATAAAAATGTGAAAATAATTATTTATTACAATTTTCAGTAATATACTATATTTATATACTTAATATAAGCACTAAATTTTAAAATAGCTGTTTTTAAAGAGTAAAATTTACCTCTAATATTTATATATTACTGTAAATTGTGGTAAAATGTGTGTTTACTTGTTTAAATCAGGGTGGAAATCAATAAATCTTATTAAATCAGCAATCCATTTTTTACCATCCCATCCTTTGTATACCATCTTGCCTTCTTTAACAGGACCACCAGCAGGACCAACGAACATTTTACCATTTTTGATTTCTAATCTGTTAAGTTTTCCATTCATGTCGTCGAAATCAAGATGATCATCTGTGTGCATTTTAGTAACATCTCCATTTTTGTAATGATAAAACTTACCTTCTTTAAAGGTCGCAGTCCACTTATTGCCTAAATTCATATAATCAATACAATATGATGATGTTTTCATCTCAACATTTTCTGGGTTCGGTGTAAATACAAAAAACTGTGTATTCATGTTCATAATTCATCACTCCATTTTTTATTTATTAAATCTTTTAACACTTGAAAAATATATAAGAATTTTTCAAAAAAATTAGTATAATGAACTTAGTCTCATACTTTTTTTATACTATAACATATCACTGAAAAATTGCAATAAATAATTATTTTCACATTTTTATAGAAACTTCTAAAAAAATACTTTAATTCAAGTTTTTAAAGAGCATTAAGAAATATTTTAATATAACTATTTATAGTAGTGAATATTCTCTACTTTTTTATTTTATTAATATCTTTAATATAAACTTATCTATATAAAAAATATAAAAAAGAAGATGATTATTATAAAATTAAACATAATAAATATACATATATACATATTTACAAATTATATATAAACTAATAAATAAAAAATATTTACCATATAAAAAATAAAATGAATTACTAAAATACAATCTAAATGTTTTAGAAATATTTAAAATGGTATAAATAAACAATTAAGAATTAAAAATAGGTAATTAACTCTTAAAAAGAGAAATAGTTAATAAAGTAAGAATGAAATGGATAACAGATTTGAAATAGGATATTAATAGGGTAATAATTAATAAAATAAAAAAATCTAAAAAAGTGTAATAAAAAATCTAAATAAAATTATGTATTAAATAATAACTTTTATAGATTTGTTGGTTCTGATGAATAAACTGAAATTTCTAATTCTTTAGCTAAATAATCTTCTATAGCTTCACCAAATTTAGTGAAATGAACTTGGTTTAAATGAGAAGTTAAACAATCTTTATTTTCCCATTTTTCAACAAATAAAAGAGAATTATCCTCATCTAATTGATCATATAAATTATATTCTACGCATCCTTTTTCTATTCGTGTTTTTTTAATTAGTTCTTTAGATTCTTTAATAATATTATTTTTCATACTTTCTTTTGCTACTATTTTAGCTAATACTATAATCATATTTATTCACCTATAATTCTATAATAATAGTTATGGTAATTTTGTATTTTCTACAAACTACCATAGTATTTAATGTTTTTATTTCTATCTTAATCTAATTTAACCCTTTTATTCTCAAACCTCCTTTAATGAAACCTATATTTTGAATTATTTGTTCTACTTATTTTTAATATTTCTATTTTTAATATAATACTTTCTTATTATAGGGATGCTTTCTTATTATAGGTTTTTTCATAACTCTTTTTCATAACTGTTTTTATACATCCTTTACATTTTTTATATTAGATATTTTCATCAATTATAACCACTGGTTTTATCAGATCTCTTGGTTTTTCTTTCATTAGGAGTAATGCTTCTTCAATTTTATCAAATCCATGGAATACGTGTGTTGCCATGAGTCCTGGATCCATTCTTCCGTAGGATACTATATCAGCTAATCTTTCCATTCTCACTCTTCCGCCTGGACATAGTCCTGTTGCAAAATCTTTATCTGCCATTCCGAAACCCCATCCTTCACGACAGATTGGTAAAGTTTCTCCACTTCCAAAATAATTGATATTTGAAACTATAGATCCTGCTTTTGCAGTTCTAACAGCATCTAGTATTATATCTGGCCCTCCTCCTGCTATAATGACTGCATCAACACCTTTTCCATCGGTTGCTTCTAATATTTGTTCATCTGTTGGTCCTTCTTTATATGATATTATATCTGTTGCACCGTATTCTTTAGCTACCTCTATTGCTTTGGGACGAGTTCCAACTGCAAAAATTTTCCCTGCACCTTGTAGCTTTGCACCAGCAATAGCTGATAATCCAACAGGTCCAATTCCTAATACTGCTACTGTTCCTCCCATTGGAATATTAGAATTTTCAGCTCCCATAAACCCAGTAGATAACATATCCGGTATCATAACAGCTGCTTCAAGAGACATCCCTTCAGGTAAATGTGCTAGATTTGCATCTGCTAAATTCACATGGAAATATTCTCCAAAGACTCCGTCTTTAAAATTAGAGAATTTCCATCCTCCTAATGGTCCAGTTGTTTGTGAGGAAAATCCTCTTTGTGCTGCTTCATCATCCCAATCAGGAGTTATAGCTGGAACAATTACTCTATCTCCTGGCTTAAAATCTTTTACTTCACTTCCAACTTCATCAACTACACCTAAAGCTTCATGTCCTAATATAAGATTGTGTCTATCTCCTATTGCACCTTCCCATACAGTGTGTATATCTGATGTACATGGAGCAAGGGCTAATGGTTTTACCAGTGCATCACGAGAACCTATTTCGGGTTTATCTTTTTCAATCCATCCAATTTCACCTATTCTTAACATTGCCAATCCTTTCATAATATCACCTATTATACATACAAATGGTATTATGGCACTTAAAATTAACTATGAATTGCTTTATTATTGTTTTCTTGAATAAGGAAACAGAATAATATATTGTATAATACGTTTCAAATTAAATTTTAGTATTAGTTGTGTTTCAATTAATTTGTTTCGAATAGCTTCAATAATTAGTAGATATACATATTCTGTATAACTAATAATATTTTGATATTTTTAATATTTGTAATTGATTTTTGACATTTAAATGCCATCAATACTCATTAATACTGATATAGTATTAACACATAAATACTTTTCTAAATAATTCTTAATATTCTAATAATATTATTTTTAAATTTAGTAATAATAATATTAAATAAAAAGACATATGATAATATTGATTATTTATTATTTATCAAGCTAATATTTTTATACTTTTATATTTCAATGTCTTAATATCTTACTATCCTAATATATTAATCTTTTAATATTTTAAATAAGCTAAAAATCAATATTATATTAAAAATAGCTAAATAATAATTATATTAGAAATAAAATAATTAATAAAATCATTAATTAAATTATTAATAAAATAATAAATATAATTATTAATAAAATAATTTAATTATATTAATAATTATATTATTAATTAAAGTAAAAAGTAAATTTTATCTTTTTAATAGCTGTCCTGGATTTAAAAAGTTGTCTAAAAATTTTAAAAAGTCTGTGTTTTCTTTTAAACTTTCATCTTTTAGTATGTGTTTGATACTTTGACCTGTGTATGTGTCTATTAAAAGTCCCTTCATATTCTTCCCTACCTTTATAATATGGATATTCTCTTTTGTTAAAACACTTTTGATAAAATTCTTTGCAGTTTTAAACTGCCTCTCTTTATTTAAAACAAGCTTATCTTCGAGAATATAATAACCTTCACCATGAGATTTTATAAAGTTTTCGCATGCTTTTTTATCCCAAACTCTAGGACCTTCATGAATATAATATTTACTTTGCTTGTAAACACTCAACTCAAATATAAAAACCCCTATTTTTTTCTCATCAGTCCAATAATCACTTTTAAAAACTGAAAAATCATTATCTTCTAATTTTTCTTCAATAGACTGTTGGGTTTTTCTAAGTTGAGGATGAATAGAATCAACAGAAATATCTGGAATATTAAACTTTATTGTGATTGTTTTAGTTTTTCTATCCTTAAATTGTTTATATAACTCATAAGGACTAATCTGATGATATATTTCTTTTTCAGACATCTTTTCTTCAAAAGTTTCTTTTTTATCAATTCCATAAAAGAATTTTATTCTATCATCTTCATTAGAATTTAAGAAGTTTCTTGAAGCTATTATAAACTCAGACATCCTCTCTTTTGTTAATGCAGCTCCAACATTCCGTGTTTTGTCGGTTGGATCAATAGCTATAAGTGGATCTTTAAACAATTTATCTGTTTTATAATCTTCTAAATCAATAACTCTCTTATTTTTCCAATTAGCTGCTGCTTCAAGAGTTTCTTCAAAAGTATTATATCTAAGTATTAGCATTTCACAAAGATAACCTGCAAATCCACCAACTTTAAACTCAGATCCATAAACTCCAACTTCACTCATGAATTTTTTAAGAAGTAATACTTCATCTTTTTCTCTTTCACTTTTTAAATGTTTTTTAATATAGTTTGTGTGGAGTATTGTTCTATCAACTGCTGACTTTAATTCTTTAGCAGTTTTTATCTTATAACATGGAACAAAATCAACATAATAACCATTAATATGGCTTGTAAGGTAAGGATGAGATGCATAATGTTCTTCAGCTATTCCATTTAAATGTTCACTACATTTATATCCTAAGTAAAGACCTTTTTCTTTTAAATAATCTTCATCTTCTTCAAGTGAGAAATTAATGAATATATCAATATCAGAACTTCCAGATAACCATGTTCCTTTAGCTATTGAACCAACGAGTTTTGATTCAACATTAATATCTTCTTCTTTAGCTATTTTATTAATGTAGCTTATTGCATCTTTAGCAATTTCATGAACCTTTTTTATTTCTGATTCTTTTGGTTTTATTTCTTTTAATATTTCATTATAGTTCATAAAATCACTTAATAAAGATGTATATTCATACAAATACTAATAATAATACTTATAATAACATTAATAATTATAATAATTTTAATATTTATAAATAATACTAATAATTTTAGTAATACTAATATCAATTATAATACTAATAGTACTAATACTAATTTTGATTGTATTAAATAATAGTATGAATATTAATATAGATAATTAAAGTATAGATAATTAAAATTCGAAAACTTCAATATTAGAATAAATTGGACCTTTTGGTGTGAGTTCACTCTTTTTTAGGGATATTTTTCCAATATTCATATTTCCAATTTCAAAATTTTCTAATTTTTCTATTTTTGATTTAAATTCCTTTTTGTCCTTCAAATTCCTTATTCTTCCAATTGTAATATGAGTTTTAAATTGCTTATCTAATTTAAACCCAATATTTTTAAATTCCAAATCTAATGCATCGTGTAGTTTAGTTAAAAACTCACTATTTTCACATCCAATCCACAATATTTTCATATAATTTTTATTTGGAAAAGTCCCAATTCCTTTAATAGATATTTCATTTGAAAAATTATCTTTAAATTTTATTTCATTTAAAACCTTCAAAACACAGTTTTTAACTTCAAAAACTTTATTTTTATCTATATCTCCAAAAAATTTAAGTGTAAAATGTAGATTCTCCTCTTCTACATATTTTACATTATTATTTGTGCTTTTAAATTCCTCTTGAACTTTCACTATATTTTGAATTAAATCTGAATCTATATCTATAGCTAAAAAACAACGTTGTTTTGCTGCCATAATTTCACATATATACTTTAGTCTCATAAATTTTTATTTAAAAGTTATAATTAACCTTTAATTTGTTTTTGAACTATTATTTTTCAATTATATTCTCTTCTATAGACATTCCAAAATGTCTTGCTCCTTGATCAATGAATACTTTAAGTTTATCTCCAACTTGAATATCAGATACTGAAATAGCTTCATTTTTATCATTTACAAGTCTTATTGTTTCAGCATTCTGTAATAAAGATTTTATCTTAATTCCATCAAAATCTGCTTCTAGTAATATAAGAGGTCTTTTTTCGATTTTAGATCTTCCTACTATAACAGTTCTACTATTACCATCTTTATCAACAGCTAATACTTCATCACCAGTTTCAAGTTCAGATAAATATTTTGTCTTATTTCCAGGTACCATTACATAAGCTTGTACAGGGCCTGCATTTACTCTAAATGGTCTTGATGCAACATATTCACTTTCAAGAGATTCACTATGAACTAAAAACATAGCTTTTGAGTATGATCCAATTAACATTCCTTCTCCAGGAATTAACATTGAGGTTGTATCAATACATACTCTATCTCCACTTCCAACAGGCTTAATATCTGTAACTGTTGCTTCTTTTAACTCATATTTTTCAGTAGATGCATCTTCAATTATTTTAGCTATTTCTTTTATTTGTTTGAAACTTTTTGGTTTAAATATTATTCCATCAGTTCCAACTTCTAAAGTTTCAATAGCTAATCTAGCTTCTTCTGGACTATTTACAGCAGCTATTAGCTTTACCTCGACACTTTGAAGATCTGCGATTATATTTTCAAGGGGGATAATTGTCCAATCTTTTCCAACAAGAATCAAATAATCAACAACTTTTCCAAGGACTCTAGCTAACTCTTCATGTTTTTTACTATTAATTTCAACATAAGCTACAACTTTTTTTCCCTTATCTTTATAGCTTTTAGCTACTTTTAAGTCATTAGAATCATTTAAATCAGCATCATTATCTAATTGAAGAGTTCCATCACCTTCTCCATTGATACCAACAATGGATATATCTGCATTTTCATCTTCGCTTATGACTTCAATGTTTCCTAATTTTTTTATATTGTTGATATCTTTTAGATCTAAAACATGATCGATTCTAGATTCAAGTCCAGTTGTTATTAGTTCTTTTTTCTCTTCCCATTCTATATCAGGGGTCATTATCCAAGCAAATTTATTTTTCAAGGCAAGATCTCCTTAATAAGTTAATAAAATTTAGTTTGATATTTTAGATTATTTAGTTCAGATTTTAGATTATTTATTCCATACTATAGATTATTTAATCAATATTTTAGATTAATCAACACTTTAGATTATTTATCTGGAGTTTGAATTATTTAATCAGTATTTTAAACTATTTATTCATATTTTAAATTATTTAATCTATATATTAGATTATTTAATATATATCTTAGATTATTTAATCTATTTAAATGTTAATCTAAGATTTTTAAAGCTTCTTCAACATCTAAATCTTTATGAACAACTTCAGCTATAGCTTTTGTAATTTTTCCAGGAGATTTAGCTTGGAAAAGGTTTCTTCCAAATGCAACTCCAGCACCACCAACTTCAAGAGAATCTCTAACCATTTCTAATAGTTCTCTATCGGTTTCAACTTTAGGTCCTCCAGCTATTACAACTGGAACTAATGCTCCTTCAACTACTTCTTTAAAGCTATCCGGATCACCAGTATAGTTTGTTTTAACAATATCAACACCAAGTTCAGATCCAACTCTTGCTGCGTGTTTTACAAGTTCAACATCATGTTCATTTTTAATTTTTTGACCTCTTGGATACATCATTGCAAGTATTGGAATTCCCCATTGGCTACATGTTTCAGCTATTTCACCTAATTCCATTAACATTTCAGCTTCTGTTTCTGAACCAATATTTACATGTACTGATACTGCATCAGCTCCAAGCTGAATTGCTTTTTCAACAGATGTAACTAAAACTTTGTTGTTTGGATCAGGACTAAGAGAAGTACTAGCTGATAAGTGTATAATGAGACCAAGATCTTTACCATATCCTCTGTGGCCTTGTTCAATTATTCCTTTATGCATTAAAACCGCATTTGCCCCTCCACGAGAGATACTTTCAATTGTTTCACTCATATTTACTATACCTTTAACAGGGCCAATTGATACTCCATGATCCATCGGTGCAATAACAGTTCTATTAGTTTTTCTATCTATGATTCTTTCTAAACGAATCCTTTTTCCAATCATAATTAGCCATTCTCCTATAAATTCTATTTTTCTGAATAAGGTTAATCCTTTTAAGCTAATAACCTTTTTAAGCTTTAAGATAGATTTAAGCTTTAGCTTAAAAGTATTTTTATAATTTTTTTTATAATATAACGGTATTTATATTTCTTTAACTATAAAATATTTTTTAATTATATAAATATTAATAAGTTTATATTAATATTAGTATTATTATTAGTATTAATAATAAAAATGATAATAAAAAAATTAATTGATATCAATTAAAATATAAAAATAATATAAAACTGTATAAAAATTATAAGATATATAAGATTATATAAGATTATATAAAATTATATAAAAATATTATGAAAATTAATAAAATATTATGAAAATTAATAATTATGATATTTAATAAATTATATAATACTAATAGTACTAATAAAAATTAATATAAATTAATATTAATATAAATTTATAATGTTGTAATTAATATACTGAAACATTATAATCAATTAGCTTTTTTTGTTTTTATTTAATTTAGAACTCCAAAGTTCAAACTCTTTTATTTGTGGAGGTATACCTTCATTTCCACATGATTCTAACCATCCTTCTTTAGATTCAAATACTTCTTCAGTTTTAGAACTTCTAACAAAATCTATAAGTCCTCTATTTCTAATTAATGTTATTTTAGGTTTTAATAATGATGCCCATATAAAATATACTTTAAATGTTGTATCTGGATGATAACCTCCTCCAAGATCAACAGAAAGAACATCACACTTGTCTAGCTTTTTATATACTTCTTCTAATGTGGTGTGAAGACGAACATCAGCACTGATAAATTCTAAATTGTCATATTTTTCAGTTAAACTATTCATTTTAGGTATTGCTTCTGGACTGTTGTCTAATGCAATTAACTTTCCATTTTTAATATTTTTAGCTATTATTTCACTTGTATTTCCAACATGACACCCTAATTCAACTACTGTATTTCCTTCGTTTAAAACCTCTTTTAGTTGCTTTCTATACACTTTAATGTCATAACTGATTATTATCATATTATCTTTAGCTTTATTTTAATTCAATCGGTGTCATATTATTATTAAACTTTTTAACATTATTCATTATTTTAATATTATCAATTTTCATATTTTAATCAATTTTAATATTATCAATCAATTTTTATATTATCATTATATATTTTAGATATTTTAAAATCAATAGCTTTTAAATTATCAGACTTTTGGATCTTTCCTAAATCTTCTTTGTTTGCAATTGCAAATACTGTATTTCCAAGCATTGCCATGGATGCTCCAATTGTACATTTTTTTAATTCATTAACAATTTTCAAAAGTTCTTTGTTCATTAATCCTGTTTTTTTTGCAAATTCATATGAACAATCCATAAAATTTTCAATTGTTGGATTATTAATTATTCTTTCCTGCATAATAAGACCAAATTTGTTTATGTTTTTCTTCATTTTTGGATCTTCTATAATGCTTGAAGTGTCTATTTCTCCAAATGTTTTTGTAAGAATTAATACATCAGAAAAATTATTTTTATCTCTTATAATATTTGTTTTACCAATTCCTGGTGCTCCAGGGGATGTTCTAATCATAATACCTTTTGATGTTTGAGATAAAACATCTCCCAACCCACTTCCAAGTTCAACTTCTGTTAAATGAGCAATTTGGCCTGCCTGATTATTAGATAAATTTAAATTAAAGATTTTTGATAGTCCAATAGCTGTTCCAAATGAGCATGAAGCTGAAGTACCAAACCCTGATCCTACTGGAACATTTATTTCATGATTAATAAGTAAATCATCTTTCAATTCAAATTTTCCACTATTTTTAATAATATGGGGTTTCAATATTTCTATTGTTTTTAGAGTTATTAACTCATTTTTTGGGTCTTTTTTACCATTTATTCTAATTTGAATTTGATGATTTTCATCATCGCCTTTTTTTAGGGTTTGTATGATTGTTTTAACTCCACTGTCAATTAAGACTCCTGCTCCACAAGAACCTTTTTTTAAAGGATTTTCATCTTCTTTTATACTAAAAAATCCAGTTATATTACTTGGCACAAAAATAGAAACTTTCATATTCATTCCTTTTAATTTTATTCTAAAACTTTTTAAACCTGCTTAAAGTATTTTTAAAGTATTTTAAAGCTTTCTTAATTCTTTTTTAAAATCTTTTTAAAGTCTTTTTAAAGTCTTTTTATAGTTATTTTTAATATTAAGTTTTTTAATAATATTTAATAAATTATTTTATATGCAATAAATAATCGTAATAAGTTATTTTGATATTTAAATAAATAATATATAATAATTAATATGCAATAATTTAATATACAATAAAATTATTTTAATAATAAAATATATTATTAATAAAATTATATATTTATATATTTAATTACTATATATCTAATTATTATATATCAAATTATTATATATTTAATTTATATACTTATTTTTAGTATAAAGTAATTAATTATATTATAATAATAAAATTATAGAATAATAATAAATTATTTCATTACTTAATCATTAAACAGTTATTAAACGTATTAAGGAGAAATATTTTTGAATAAAAGAATAGATTTACATATGCATAGCTTATTTAGTGATGGTGAATTACTTCCTTCTGAATTAGCTAGAAGAGCTGCAGTTTTAAACCATGAAACAATTGCTATAACTGATCATATTGATTCTTCAAATATAAGTTCTTTATCTAAATTAGCTGGAGCTCTTGATGATATTAATGAAAATTGGGATATTAATGTTGTTCCTGGTGCTGAAATAACTCATGTTCCTATTGAAATTATTGATAGTTTAGCTATAAAGGCAAGGGAGTTTGGAGCTAAGATTATTGTTGTTCATGGGGAAACATTATCTGAACCTGTTATTCCTGGAACTAACTTAGCTGCAGTTCAATCCGAAAATGTGGATATTTTAGCTCATCCTGGTCTTATAACTCATGAAGAAGCTGAAATAGCTAAAGATAATAACATATTTCTTGAAATTAGTGCAAGAGCAGGTCATAGTTTATCTAATGGCCATGTAGCTAAAGTAGCTTGTGATGTTGGTGCTGATTTAGTAATTGATACTGATGCTCATGCTCCTAATGATTTAATAACATTTGAAAAAGCTAAACTTATTGGTTTAGGTGCTGGACTATCTGAAAAACAGGCTGATAAGGCTTTAATTGATAATCCAATTAAAATACTTAAAAAAAGAGATATTATTTAATCTAGTTAATATTTAAAATAAATTAATATTAAAAATATATTTAATATAATATTATTTTTAGTATATTTATTTTAAATATTAAATATATAAATTTTATTATTATAATTTATTTTATCAATATATAAATAGCTTTAATATATCTATTCAATATAAAAATAGTTTTATATTTATTATGTAAAATTAGTTTTAGTATATTTAATATTTAAAATAAATTATAATAAAAAAATAAGAGGAATAATTCCTCTTTAATTGTTTAATTTTTGAAAATCTTTTAATTTTACTTATAATAAACTTTTTTAAAGTCTAACTTTTTTAAAAGCTTATACTTGCGGATTTTCCTTGTCCTTTTAAGGTATATGTATTGACATTCCAGTTTTTAACAGTACCTAAGCTATTTAGTGAGCTTGTAGTGTCTGCTACTACCCAAGTGTCACCTACTTTTATCTGTGCAAATACATGTCCTATTCTTCCACTTACTGTGAAAGTACAGTCTGCATGAACATATCTTGCAGCTAAACCAGATGCTCTTGATAGAGCTATCAATAAGTGGGTTTGGTCAACACAGTTTCCTAATTTATTGTTTAGTGTTCCTGTGGCTGAATATTTTGTATCATAGTAATAACTATATTTTATATTATCTCTTACATAGTTAAATATTGCAGTCGCTTTTTCAAGTTCAGTTTTACAGTTTTTAGTTAAACTTGCTGCTAAAGATTTTATTGCAGCATTATTTACTTGACAATTAGTAGTTGCTACTAAGTATTTTTGTAACTCACTTGCACTTAATGTATTTTTCTCATTTAAAGGACCCGTAGGAATAGAACCAGATCCACTTCCTCCGCTACTTCCACTTCCTCCATTTAATTTATCCGTACTTTTTATATTTAAGGTTAAATAATTTGGCAATCTCCCTTCTGATTTTGAGAATTCAAGGATTTTTGAAAAACCTAATATTAAGGTTTGGAATTGCATATTACCTAATGTTGAACTTCCATAGTTAGGAGCTTGACCATTTTTAACCATATATGCTGAAACTCGTGAAGCTAAATCTACAAAGTCATTTTTGTAAATATTTCCATTTATTGAGCTTCCAGTAGGACTTGAAGGAGCTTTAAAGGTCTTAGCTACAACACCGCTACTAACACCTTTATTTATATTAACAATTGCAGTTGATGCTAAATATAAAAAGTCAGTCATTGAATATTGCTTTCCATTAATTACAACATAGTTCGGAAGAACACCATTGTTTTTAACAAATGCTTCTACTCTAGCTCCTGCATCTTTAATATTAGCTAAACTGATTGTATCGGAGTTTGATGAACCGTTTGATCCACTATTTCCACCTGTACCACTATTATTTGTTGAAGAACTACCAACTGTAATTCCATTTTTACCATTATAGTTAGGTACAACCTTATTTAAAGTAGTAGAAATTTTTTTATCAAATGAAACATAATTAGGCATTACTTTATTGTTTTTATAGTAATCTACTATCTTAGCAAATCCATAAATTATAGTTTGAAATTGTATGTTTCCAAGAGTTGAACCTCCATAGTTTGGGGCTTGGTTGTTCTTATCTGTAAACGAAACAATTCTTTTTGCTAAGTCAACATAACCAGCTTTGTATAAATTTCCACTAGTTACACCACCATTAGGGTAACTTGGATCTTTAACATTTTTTGCAGTTATATCTGAAGTACTACCTCCATTCAAATTTATAATGGATTTAGAGAGTAAATATAAAAATTCACCCATAGATATTTTTTCACCGCAAAGGGTTATATAATCTGGAAGTTTACCATTTTTTTCAACATATTTCTTTAATTCAGTTGCTGCAGACATAATATCTTTATTGCTAAATTTAACTGTTGAAGTTAAAGTAGCGAGGGTTTTTAAGATAGTTGTATCAGAACTGCTTAAAACTGCACTATTCGAATTTGTTGTTGAAGTGTTGCCTAATTGGCTTGTTTTCTCAGAAGTTTCTTCGCTTGAATTGTTTATTTGACTATTATTATAGTCTGAATTATTATTGGTTTCTAAAGATTCTGAAACTGAGTCATTTGAACTATTTGATGAAGATTCGATATCATTTTGATTTTCATTAATATTATTAATATCTTCGTTAGTTATATTAATAATATCTTGGTCTGAATTATCGTTTGTACTTATTGAATCTTCAGGCAAATTATCCGCACTTTGTGTAAAAAGATTTTCTATAGTATCGTTTGTGTCACTAGCATATATTAAGCTACTATTTGCAATAACGAGTAGCACAATAAATACAAATAACATTTTTATCCTATTCGAAATTTTTTTACCTCCAATTTCTCAATTAAAGAGCTTTTTTATATTGTATGAATATTTTAAAATTTTTATAAAATTTCATATAATATAACTCTAAAACTGAGCATTTAATTGTTTTGTCTTTTAAACAATATAAATGTATTGTTTTTTCTCATTGTAGCTTTTTTTTCAACTATTAATCTTATTTCAAGAGCATTCTATTATTATTGCATTGTCTTTTTTATTTGCTGTATAAAAGTTTATATTATTTATTAGGATTTTAATATTAAATACACTAATAATCAGCATTCTCTATAAATAGAATCTAAATTAATACTTTAAAATCAATAATTAATATAATTTTTAATTTATGAGAAAATTTATGAGAATATTTAAATTAATTTATATGAATATTTTAGGAATAATTATAGAATAATGAAAAATAGATAAGAATTAAGTAAGAAACAATAATGAATAATCTACAATAATCTATAACAATACTCAATAATCTATAACAATCTATAATAACAAACAATAATAAACAATAGCAAATAATAATAAATAATAATAAACAATAGCAAATAATAATAAATAATAATAAACAATAACAAATAATAGCAAATAATAATATATAATATCAAATAATAACTAATTATAATCATTAATAATTAAAAAAATAAAAAATAATAAAAAATATATTTAAATAAAAAATAACTCTAAAATATAATATCTAAAATATAATAACTCTAAAATATAATAACTCTAAAAAATAATAATTCTAAAAAATAATTCTAAACTATAAAAAAATAATTAAAAGAAGGTAAGTATTAGAATGATATTTCTGCTACTTTACCTGATTTAAGTTTATATGTATTAGGATTCCAATTATTTACAACACCTAAGCTATTTCTTGAACTTGTTGTATCAGAAACAGTCCAAGTATCATCTATAAGAACTTGTACCCAAACATGACCATAAACACTTCCACTAGAAAAAGTACATGTTCCATGTACATATCTTGCAGCTAATCCAGATGCTCTGTAAAGAGCTATAGATAAATGTGCTTGGTCTACACAGTTTCCATACTTAAGCTGAGATGTTTTAACAGCTCCATATTTAGTATCATAATAAAAACTGTAATCAACATTTTTCTGCATCCAGTTATATATAGCGGTTGCTTTTTCTAAGTCACTATCACAACCTTTTGTTATACTTGCTGCTAATTTTTGTATTTCAGAGTTAGTCACTTGACAATTTTTTGTGTTTTTTAGATATTTTTGCAGTTCACTAGCACTAAATGTATTTTTATCATTTAATACTGTAGTTTTTGCTGAACTACCTCCACCAGTACCACCTGAATTAATAGGGTTACTAGATTTTACATTTATAGTTACTGATGATGGTAATTTATTATTTTTAGCTACATATTCTATTATTTTTGAAAATTCCCACACTATTGTTTGGAATTGAATTTTCCCAATTGGAGAATTTGCATAATTTGGAGCTTGCTTATTAGTTTTTATAAACTTTGTAACATTCTTTGCAAGAGATACAAAATTTGCTTTAGATAGTTTACCATTTATTGAATTTCCAGCAGGTTTTGTTGGATTACTTACAGAAATAGAACTAATTCCACTTGATGAACCACTATTAATATTGGCGATTGCACAACTCAATAAATATAAAAAATTAGACATTGTATATTTTTTAGAATTTATTTCTACATAATTTGGCAATTCATTGTTTTGATTAACAAATGCATTTACTCTAGACGCAGCATCTTTTATATTAGCTAAACTTATTCCACTACTCCCAGTAGGTTGTGATGGTGTTACAGATCTTGTATATTTTGGAAGTACTTTGTTTATATTGTTGTTTTTTGATATTTTTATAGTTACCTTTGATGGTAAATATCCTTTAACAGATTTAAAATACACAATCTTATTTAGCATTGATATTACAGTTTGATACTGCATAGTTCCTAATTTTGTAGTTAAATAATTTGGTATCTTATTATTGGAATTTATATATTTTATTATCTTTTTTGAATATGAATAATATTGTGCTTTAGTTAATGAACCTTTTATAGTAACTCCAGTCGGATTACTTGGATTTTTAACATTATATTTTATAGTTACTGATGTTGATTTCTGATTATATTGGTAGTGTATATATTTACTTAGTATATACATATATTCAGGCATTGAAAACTTATATCCTCCAATAGTAATACTATTAGGTAGTTTTTTATACTTTTTTATATAACTATTGATGGTTTTAGATGCTTTCAATATTTGACTTTGAGTTAATTTACTAGGTTCACCAGCAGCTGCTTTACCAGTTACAGTAGTTTTAGGATTATTATTAGTATTAATATTAGTATTAGAATTAGTATTAGAAGTGTTTTTAACCTTGTTTGTACTTTCATTTGTACTACTAAGATTATTTACATTTTCTTGAGCTATATCTTGAATATTATTACTTTCTATATTATTTTCTCCTAAATTTGAACTATAATCCGTCACATTACTAGCATAACCTGCACTTATTCCAATGAAAAATAGACAAAATATAAGTATAATAAATGCCTTTTTTCTCAATTTAATTCTTCCACCTCTAGACTCTATAACTAGTTTTTATTTTACTAGCTTTATTAACTGAATAACCCATTAAATTAAGTTAATTAAATTAGTAATTCATAAAACACTTAATAAACTAATAATATTTTATCAATAAATTTATAAATTATATTATTAATTCATTAATAGTTAATACTATTTTACTAAATAAATATGGATATTTTATATCTATATATTAAATATTCTATCTATATATCACTATGATGTAGAGTCATGCATTAATAGTAATATAAAACTAAAATTAAAAATGAATTCTATTGGAATAAAAATATCCAATCTAATATTCATTCTGAATTAGAATATAACTATTTAACTTAATAATTTAATGTTATATCTATTATTGAATTTATAGCTTATAAACTTTTATATATTGAAATAAGCACATAAACCTTTTTTTTTAGAATAAAATCACAGAACTTTGTACTCCAGTACTAAATCCTTTCCTAATTGATAGCTATTTTTTAATTCAAGGTTAATGGCTTCTTTCATAAAATCAAAACCATCTCCATCAAACAATGTTTTAGCATATTTGCCTCCAACGACCATTGGAGCTACACAAACCCTTATTTCATCAATTAGGTTTTCTCTTAGCATTGAAAAGTTTAAAGTAGATCCTCCTTCCAACATTAATGTTTTAATCTTTTTTGAGTAGAGATAATTCATCAATTCTTTTAAGTTCACTGATGAGTCTTTAGAATAGAATACATCGGCTTTTTCACCAAGGGCTTTTGAGCGTTCAAAGACTATGTTATCTGTTTCAACTTTATTAGAAACTGCTATGATTGTTAAAGCATCATCATTCAATATTCTTGATTCAATAGGTGTTCTAGCTTTATTATCAACAACCACTCTAATGGGATTATCTGATTTCTCAGAAGTTATTTTATGAACAGTTAATCTAGGGTCGTCTATTAAAACAGTGTTTATTCCAACCATTATCCCATCGACCTCTTTTCTAAGTTCATGAACCCTTTTTAAATCTTCCAGACCAGATATTTCAGAACTCCCTGTTTTTGTAGCTATTTTACCATCAAGTGTCATAGCTGCATTTAGTATCACATAAGGTTGCATGTTTTCACACTTGTCTTTCATATATTTATCTTTTTTATTAATTATTATTTTAAAGTACTTTTATTTTAATTAATTTTAAAGTATTTTTATTTTAATATTATCTTAAAGTATTTTTATTTTAATTATTTATCTTGAAGTATTTTTATTTTAAAAACATTATAATTTTCAAAATCTTTTTTTAAAAACTTTCTTATTTTAAAACTTTTTATTTTTATAAATCTTTTTATTTTAAAAAATTTATATTATTTAATATGTATAATAATATTGTATAATAAATATAATTATATAATCTATAATAATGAAATCTATAATATGAAATAATAAAATAATTGAATAATAAATATTCGAATAATAAATAATTGAATAATAAATAAAGGAAAAATAAATAAAGAATATTTATTTTAATAAGTATGTAATTTAGACATATTTAAATTAAGGCGGTGATTTAATGGAAGATAGATATAAAAAAGGAATGGAAATTCTTAAAATAACTAATAAAGATGCTATCAATGGATTATTTGATGAATTAGAAGATATAGCTCCAGACTTAGGTAGATTTATAGTTGAGTTTCCTTACTCTGAAATATATACTAGAAACGGACTAGATTTGAAAACCCGAGAATTAGCTACAGTCGCAGCACTCACTGCTTTAGGAACTGCTAAGGGGCAGTTAACTAATCATATCAATGCTGCACTTAATGTAGGTAATACTCCTGAGGAGATTGTTGAAGTCATAATGCAAATGTCTGCTTATGCAGGATTTCCAGCAGCTATAAATGGTATTTCTGCAGCTAAAGAAGTTTTTAAGAAGAAAGATTTACTACCATTAAGAAATAATAAAAAATAATAAAAATGATTAATATTTATTGATTTATAACCAAAAGTTATATTAATCTATATTAATTTATAATAATTCATAAAAATTAATTATTTATAATTATTTATATCCATTGTAATCATTATATCATTATAATCATTATAACTATTTATATCCCTTATAGTTATTATAATCTTATAATTATTATATGAATGTTTATATTATCATTAGAGGTATAATATGTTTATGGGAGCATCAACTAAGCAAGGTTATGATATAGCTGATAAAAGTAGAGAAATTGTAAGGTCTTTAATTGCTGAAGAAATTAAAAACCTTTCTAATGAGGAAAAAGACATTGTTGAAAGGATTGTCCACTCTACTGCTGATCCTGAATATGCAAAATTAGTTTATATTAGTTTTAACTTTGTTAAATCTAGTTTAAAAGCTTTGAAAAATAATGAGGATATTTTAACTGATATTAATATGGTTAAATCAGGAATTACTCAATATGATGGTAATGTTGAGTGTTTTATTAAAAACAGTGAAGTAGTTGATATAGCTAAAGATAAAAAAATTACAAGAGCTGCTGCTGCTATTGAATTTGCAGCTCAAAATGACTTTAAGGGAATAATTGTTGTTGGAAATGCTCCAACTGCGCTCTATAAAGCTATTGAATTATATAATAATAATGAATTAGATGTTTCTTCTATTGTTGGAGTGCCTGTTGGATTTGTTGGAGCAGCTGATTCAAAAGAAGAGCTTAAAAATAGTTCAATACCTAATATTATTACTAAAGGACCAAAAGGTGGAACTCCTGTAGCTGTAGCTTGTGTTAATTCTTTAATTCAGACCATGAAAAATATTAATAGATAAGTTATGATTCTTATGAATTAATTGTTAAATTAAGGTTTTTATTATTTATAATATTATTTATTTATAATATTGTTAATTATGGAATTAAAATTTTTATTATTTAATTAAATTGTATTTAGTGATGTATTATGAATTCAAAAGATTTATTCAATGAATCAAAAAGATATTTTCCTGGGGGAGTTAATTCTCCAGTACGTGCATTTAAGCCATATCCTGTTTTTATAGAAAAAGCTAAAGGATCTAAAATTTGGGATGTTGAAGGTAATGAATATATTGATTGTTGTTTGGGATATGGGCCTTTAATTTTAGGTCATTCTGACTCTAATGTAATTGATAATGTTTGCAGTCAAGCGAGTATTGGAACTGCTTATGGAGCACCAACTGAAAACGAGATAAAATTAGCAAAAATGGTTATTGATAGAGTACCTTGTGCTGAAATGATAAGATTTGTAAATTCTGGAACAGAAGCTACAATGAGTGCAATACGTTTAGCTAGAGGTTTTAATGGTAAAAATAAGATAGTTAAATTTGAAGGTAGCTATCACGGCGCTCATGATTATGTTTTGGTGAAATCTGGATCTGGAGCAGCAGCTCTTCCTGATTCTCTTGGAATTCCAGAAGATACTACGAAAAATACTTTAACATGTCCTTATAATGATGAAGATGCTTTAAAAAAACTCATCGTTGATGAAAAAGATAATATAGCTGCAGTAATAGTAGAACCTGTAATGGGTAATATTGGTTGTGTTGAACCAAATAATGGATATTTAGAGTTTTTAAGAGAAATTACTGAAGAAAATAATATACTCCTTATTTTTGATGAGGTTATCACTGGTTTTAGACTTTCAAGTGGAGGAGCTCAGACTTATTATTCAATTACACCTGATCTTGTCACTATGGGCAAAATTATTGGAGGAGGATTTCCTATGGGTGCATTTGCAGGAAAACATGAGATAATGGAAATGATAGCTCCTGAAGGAAATGTTTATCAAGCTGGAACATTTAATGGAAATCCTATATCAGTAAAAGCTGGTATTTCTACATTGAATAAACTTGATCAAGATTTTTACAAGAATTTAAATAAAAAAGGAAATTATTTAAGAAATCAAATATCTGAAATTGTTGATAATTTAGATTTAAACATCCAGACTGTTGGTTTAGCCTCAATGTTTCAAATATATTTTAATAGGGATAAAGTAACAAATTATGAAATAGCTAAAAAATCAGATATCGAAAGATTTTCTATATATTTCCATGAATTGTTGGATAATGGTATTTTTATACCTCCGAGTCAGTTTGAATGTAATTTTTTATCCTCTTCTCATAGTAATGAAGACATAGAAAAATTATTAATTGCTATTGAGGATTCCCTAAAAATTGCTTGGAAATAGAAAATATTTTTTTCATTTCTTTTATTTTATTTTCATTTTGAGAATTAATTTAGTTATTAATCTTTAATTTTATTATCATTAATTTTATTATCTTTAATTTTATTATCTTTAATTTTACTATCTTTAATTTTAATATTTCAATCTTACTATCTTTATTTTTTTTAAGTTTATTATATTTAGTTTTATTTTCTATAGAATATCTTATTTTTAGATACTTTATTTTCTACTTTTCTATTCTTCACTTTTAGATTTACTTTTTTATTTTTAACTTTTATTTTTAATTTTTATTTTTAATTTTTGGCTTTAATTTTTGTTTTTATTTTTAATATTATAAAGATAAAATTGACTAAAAGCAGTATTAGGTATAATTAGCTAAAATTGTATTAAAAATAATATTTAAAACTGAATCATCTCAAAAATAATAAATATAAATTATATGAACAAAATTAATGATAATAAAATTAAAGAATAAATATGATTAAAATTAGACAAAATTAGAAATTAATAAATATAAATTATAATTAAAGACTAAAAAAAATAATTAAAGATTAAAAAATAGAAAATTAGACTATAATTAGTCTAATTATTATAAAACAGATCCTAATCCTTTAGAAGCCATTAAGCCAACAAATGATCCTTGTGGAATCATCACAATATTACCTTTAGAATACTGATCTAAAGCAGCTTGAACCATAGCATTCCGTTTATCTGGATTATTTGCAGCAGTTGAAAGTGCTGAAGCAAGTGCCATCACAGCTTCTCCTCTGCTCATGGATCCTCCATGTAATTCATCGTTTTCTCGTACAAGATCTATTGCACTAATATTTGTTTCTTGCCCATCAACTTTTATAGGGCCTGCAGCCTGTATAACTGCATCTAGTGCTTCAGTATTTATTGCTACTACAGCATCAGGTGTCATATTTGTATTAGCTTCAACAATTTCTTTTGCATATTCCATTCCTTGTTGAGTGTTAGTATCCCATAATGAATCATGAAGTAAAAGTTTAGATCCAGCTCCCTGTGATTGTGCTTCTGCAGGTTCAGGTTGTGTTGGATGAGCTTTACCACCTGGATAAATTGGTGTATAATTAGATATACTTCCATTTTTCAAGTCTACAACAAATGCCATATCTACAGCACCCATACCTGGTCTTGATTCACTTTCATCAACAGCTAACACTAAAATGCTCTTATCTCCTTGAGATAAGTCAGGGCCTCCTAAAAATGTTCCCCAAACAACAGCAAGTATTCCAATTGCAGCTACTATTGTAATTGCAATTATAAGTTTATTTTTTCTTTCCATGTTTTATCCCTTCCCAAAATAGTAAATTTAAAAATTGCTTTTTATTTTTTAGTTTTCGTTTATTTTTTTATTTTTAATTTATTTTAACAATTTTATCATAATTAGAGATAATATAATTATATAGTTATATATTACTTATATAGGAGCAATATACACTTTTAATTATTTTAAATAGTTTTATTAACTATTATAAAAAATTGTTTTTTATAGGATAAATAACATATTTTTTCCTATTATTTCTAAAAATAAACTATCTTAAAAAGTAGTTAATTATGAAAAAATAATGATATTTTCATTACTTAATCTATATAATATATGTCTTCATTAAATATAATCTTTTCTATGAAATACCTTTTTTCTATATAATCTTTTCTATATATTAAAAACATTATTAAAATATTATTAAAATATTATTAGAATATTATTAAAATATTAAAAACTACATTTAATTATACCATATTAATTAAACAATATTATTAAAAATATTATAAATTCTTATTATTAAAAAAATTTTAAATAAAATTATTATAATTATTTAAATAAGTATTATATTTAATAAAAACTATATCTATAAAAATATAATAATTATAATACAAATATATAATTTATACAGTAAAATTTATACATTAAAAGTTTTGGTAGGTTATATGGTAAAAATTGTGGTAGGTTGTGGTGAAAATAAAAATGTTATTTTGGCACAAAAGGCATTAATTAATGAGGATATAGAAATAGAATTAGCTTATTCTGATGAAGAACTAATTTTTGCTATGGAAGATAATACTATTGATGCTGTTGTTAGAGGTTCTTTAAAATCTTCAAAGATATTGAAAAACACTAAAGATCTAAATAAAGGGATGCCAGTTAATAGAGCAAGTTTTATAAGATTCAACAATGGAATACATGAAGATATTAGGGATAATATTGATTTAAATTATAATGGATTTTTGCTTGGACCTGTTGGAATTGATGAGGGAAATACTATTGATGAAAAATTTCAATTAATTCTTCAATCAGTTAAATTTATGTTAAAATTAAATAAAACCCCTAAAATTGCTGTTTTGGCCGGTGGAAGAAAAGAAGATTTTGGAAGAAGCCCTGAAATTGATAGATCAATTAAAGATAGTGAAATTTTAGTAAAGAAAATAAATGATTTTTTTTCAGATAAAGAATTAAACCCTGATTATGCTGCCTTTTTTAGTTTTAATTCTTCGAAAAATGATTTAAAGAATATATCTACAAATTTAAACAAATTATCCATGAAAAACTATTATATTCTAATAGAAAAAGCTATTGCTGATAAAAATAATATAATTATTGCTCCTGATGGAATTACGGGGAATCTAATATTTAGGACACTTGTTTTAATCAATTCATGGGAGAGTTTTGGTGCTATAGCTTTGGGTAGTGAAAAAATATTCATTGATACAAGCCGTGATCAATCAGAAGAAGGATATATAAGAGCATTAACCTTTGCATATAATTTAGCTAATAAATAATATTTAACTTCATGCTTATATAAATGCATATTATTAATAATTATTATATATTTGTTATAAATAATTATAATATTTCTTATAAATAATTATTATAAATACCTATTTTATAAATACTTAATTTTATAAATAATTAATTTTATAAATATACAATATTATTAATTTAATTTTAATATATAATAATTAATCTAGAATTATTATAAATTATATAATCTAAAATTAGTATATAAAATTAATAAATCATTTATACAAATAAATCAGTTATAAAATTAATAATTAAGATGTAAGATTAATACATAAAATTAATAATAGGTTAAGATTAATATATAAAATGTAGATATATAGTATAAAGTCTTTATAAATAAATTTTATTTTCAAAATTAATTTTATTTTAGAATAGAGCTAATTAATTATATTATTAATTATTTTATTAATCATGTTTTTAATTATTTTATTAGTCATTTTATTAATATTTCTAAAATTTAATCTAAAATCTTTATAAACTATTAATCTTTATAAAACTATTAATATAATTATTGTTACTAAATTAGTCTAAAATTTTGAATATTATCTTTTTATTGATAATTTGTATTGAGAAAGGGAAAAATTATGGAATTGATGAAACCAATATATCAACTTTACGAATGGTATATATCCAAAGGACTTGATCCTAATAGTATGCCTAAACATATAGCTATAATTATGGATGGTAATAGAAGGTACTCTAGAGTACAAGGTAATATAAATGTTATTAAAGGTCATGAAATTGGTGTTGACACATTAGAAAAAGTTCTTGATTGGAGTATTGATCTTGGAATTGAAATTGTAACTGCTTATGCATTTTCCACAGAAAATTTTAATAGACCAGCCGAAGAAGTTGAAGGTTTGATGAATCTTTTTGTAAAAAACTTTAAAAGAATTGTTGCTCATGAAAAGATTCATAATAATGAAGTAAAAGTTAAAGTAGTAGGAAGACTTGATCTTTTACCAGAAAATGTAAGAGAAGCAATACTGGAAGCTGAAGAATCTACTTCACATTATAATAAAAAACTTTTTAATTTAGCTATTGGTTATGATGGTAGACTTGAAATAGTTGATGCAATAAAAAAAATAGTTAAAGAAGTTGAAGAAGGAAAAATCACTAGAGACGAGATTGATGAGAAAGCAGTTAGCAATAATTTGTATACTGCAGGGTTGGAAGATCCTAATTTAATTATTCGTACAAGTGGAGAAGAACGTTTAAGTGGATTTCTTTTATGGCAGTCTTCATATTCTGAATTGTACTTTTGTGATAGTTTATGGCCTGAACTTAGGAAAGTTGACTTTTTAAGAGCTATTCGTGACTATCAACAAAGAGAAAGGAGATATGGAACTTAAATAAATTTTTAAATCATTTATTGAGGAATTTTGATGATAGATATACATTGTCATGTTGATTTTGAGCAATTTAATAATGATAGGGAAGAAATAATTAAAAGAGCTAAGGAAAAGCTTTCTGCAATTATAAACTCTGGAACTAGTATTGAAGGAAATGAAAGAGCTTTAAATCTTTCAAAACAAAATCCTAATTTTATTTACCCTACTTTTGGTTTCCATCCAGTTAGTTCTGGACAGATTAGTGATAAAGATTTAAATATGTCTATTGATCAAATGAAAAAACATATGGGTGAAATACTGGCCATTGGTGAGGTGGGTATGGATTATTTTTATGTTAAAGATAAATCTGAAAGAGCTAAACAAGCTGAAACATTTAAAAAATTTATAGAATTAGCTAATGAATATAAAAAACCTCTTCTTATACATGCTAGGGATTGTGAAAGAAAAGCATTTAATATAGTGAAAGAATATGATGATATTCCTAGTGTTATATTTCATTGTTATAGTGGTAGTTTAAAAACAGCTAAAAAATTGATTGATGAAGGTTATTATACATCAATTTCAACCATGATTTGTTATTCAAAACACCATCAAGACTTGTTTAAAGAAATACCAATTGAAAACATCTTAACTGAAACTGATAGTCCTTATCTTGCTCCAAATAGGGAAGATAGAAATGAACCATCTAATGTTTTGTATGTTGCTTCGAAATTAGCTGAAATTAAAGGAGAATCGGTTGATAATATTGATAAAATAACTGAAAAAAGCGCTAAAAATGTTTTTGGAATTTAAATAAACTTTTTTAAACCTTTTTAAACATTTTTAAAACCATTTTGGACTTTTTAGAATTTTTTCTTTATTATTTTTTTTATTTTTAGTTCTTATCTAATTTTTAATGCATGTTTTTTTATTGGATAACTGACTCTCCTGCAGATTTTCCAGCTAGATAACCTGTTGAAAATGCGATTTGTAGATTATATCCTCCTGTAGGCCCATAACTTTCAAGAATTTCCCCTGCAAAATAAAGTCCATTAACTCCACTTATTTTTGATTCCATAGTTTTTGGATTTATCTCGTTAATTTTGATTCCTCCACAGGTAATCATCGATGCTTTTTTATTCATACTATTTATTTCAACTTTGAAATGTTTTAAAGTATTAATAATAGCTTTTTTATCCTTTTTAGTCATATTACTAAGTGTTTTATTTCCACTTACTTGTGATTTGTTTAAGAAGAAGTCTATAAATCTATTCTTTAGATAAATCTTGAGATAATTTTTTATCATTGTTTTTCCATTTGTTGATGAATCTTTTATTATCATTTCATTTAGCTTTTCTTCATTAATATTAGGAACCAAATCAACTTCAATATAAATACCGTTTAATTTAAGTTCACAGTATTCGCATTGATTATCTAAAGATATATGATTACTAATATCTAAAATTCCAGGTCCTGATAATCCAGAGTGAGTTATTAAGATATTTCCTCTTACTTTAACAACTTTACCTTTTTCAATAGTCGAATTATCATTAATTTTATATGAAATTTCAACATTTTCTAGTGTTATTCCAGAAAGTTTATTAAGATAAGGGTCATTTATTTCTAATGGTGTTGCTCCAGGTCTTAATTGGGATATAGAATGTCCAAGATTAGTAGCTAAATCATATCCTTCACCATTTGAACCTGTATGTGGATAACTTTTTCCTCCTGTAGCTAATATCACTTTTTCACAGTAAATATCTTTTTTGTTTGTGTTAATGAGAAATAAATTGTTTTTTTCTTCTATTTCATTTACTTTTTCATTTACTTTTATTTTTAATTTTTCATTTTTTTTTTTAATTATAGATTTCACATGAAAATTTAATAAAACATCAACATTCAATTCTTCTAAATATTCTTTTAAGATTGATAAAACTGAGTTTGAATCTTCAGTTATTGGGAAACATCTTCCATTTTCTTCTTCTTTAAATTCTAATCCTTTATTTTTAAATATATTTAATAAATCATGATTATTTAAATTGTAGATACTGTGCTTAAGAAATAATTTATCTTCTTTTCTAAATTGATTTATTAATTTTTTCATTGGAGAGAGATTTGTTATATTACATCTCCCACCACCAGTTAAAAGCAGTTTTTTACCTAATGTCTCATTTTTTTCAATTAATACAACTTTGTAAGGAGTTTTAATTTCTTGAGCAGCTGATATTGCAGCTATCATTCCTGCTGGACCTCCACCTACAACAGCTACTTTGTAATTTTTCATTTTTTTCATATTTTCACTTAATAATTTCCATAGTTCCAATAATATATGAATAAGATAAGTTTACATTGTTTAATAAATAATTACTATAATTTACTATTAATAATAATATTTTTAATAATATTAATAATATTTAATCCTCAATTATATCCTCTGCCAATTTATATGTTTTATATTCCTTGAAAAAGCTATGAAGTTAATAATCTGTATATTACACAGTTTTTAAAATTAGCTGAGGAATTCGAGAAATAAATCTTTTTTTGATGTATACTCTTAGAAAAACTAATAATTTGACTATTCATAATATCTTTTTAACCACTCGTCACGAAAATCAAAAAATTTTTTCTTAAATATAGATTGACGGATTTGATGGGTGAGTTTGATAATAAAATAGACATTATGGGCGGTTATAAGTTCCATAGCAAGTTTTTTATCTGCCATAATTTGTTCTGAAGTTTTTAAACCACCTTCATTTTTTAATAATTTACGAATTTCCTCCCTTGTATAAGAAGATTTACATGTTGGGCACTGACAACCTTCAAACAACGGAGAAGAATCATCTCTAAATTCTGCATTTCTGAGATTAATATCTCCGTCAAGAGTATAAACTTTACCATGTCGTGCTTCACGAGTCGGTGCCACACAATCAAAGGTGTCGCATCCATTTTCCACTCCCACAAAAATATCATCTGGCTTAGAAAGACCCAAGAGATGGCGTGGTTTTGATTCTGGTAAAATCCTATTACACCAAAACAAGATATTTGATAGGTGTTCCTTTTCAAAAGCACCTCCCAAGCCATATCCATCAAAATTTAATGCTCCTAAGTCACGAGCAGCTTTTTCTCGTAAATCTTGATAATGCGCACCTTGCAAGACACCAAAAAGTGCCTGATAAGGTTTTTCAACATGTTCACGGGTCAATTTTTGATGTTTAAGCAAACACCGAACTCCCCATTCATATGTACGATTTAATGCTTTTTCATTATATTCTCTACTATCACCAATGTTAGTCAGTTCATCGAATGCCATAATAATATCAGCACCAATTTTATGTTGAAATTCCATTGAATATTCTGGAGTGAAAAGCTTTTCAGTTGCAGCTTCATTTGTCTTGAAATACACTCCCTCATCTGTTACTCTTGCTAAACGATTCTTATTTTCTGCTTTAAATTGTTCACGAGCAATATTCCGCTTGTCCATCGAAACAACCTTACCTAGTCCACTACCAAATGACATAACTTGAAATCCACCACTATCAGTAATGGTAGGGCAGTTGTATTCTGAATATTTAGACAATCCTCCAGATTGTTCAATGTCTTTAGAGATTCTTGATAAGTGAAACCCATTGCTAATCATTGCTTGAGCACCAATATTATTAAATTGATGTGGTGGTAAGAACCTAACTTTAGAATATGTGCCAACAACAACAAAAGCAGGTGTTTGGATATCACCATGAGGAGTATGAATAACACCTGCTCTACCTAATGCACCTGGAATTTTAGCATTAATTTCAAAATTAAACTGATTCTGATTCATTTTCCATCACTTTTTCTGATACCATTACTTTTTCACATAATTTAACAGCTCCATAAGTCACAGGTAATAATAATGTTTCACCAACGATTTTAGAAATATATGCGATTAACAATAATCCCACAAATTGAAAGGTTGAAATTGTACCAATAAATGCAATAGTAGTGAAAATCACAGTATCAACCAAATCACCAACTAAACTTGAGCCAATTGCCCTCTGCCAAAAGTACTTACCCTTAGTAATTTTTTTAATTTTAACAAAAACATAAGAATTAAGAATTTGTCCACTAACAAAAGCAATCAAACTACCTGCAACAATACGAGGCATAAAACCTATAATTGCTTCGTATGCTATTTGATTTTCCCATCCAGGGCCTGGAGGCAAAATTTGAACAATGAACAATGCCAAAACAGCAATTAAATTCATTGCAAATGCTGTCCAGATGACTTTTTTGGCACGCTCAAAACCAAAAATCTCAGTAATTATATCTCCTAAAATATAAGAAATAGGAAAAAGTATCGCACCACCGTCCCAAACTAGCCCAGTTGAAAAAAAATCAAACATTTTAGTGCTAGCGAGATTACTGACAATTAAAACAGTAGCTGTTAGTGCTGTTAAAATTGCAAAAAGCTGTGATTGAGAAATTTTTAACTTACTAACTAAATACAACATTATTCTTTCTTTCAATGCCATTTTTTCTTTCAAAATCACTTTTTCTTTTTTAATCATATGTAACCTCAAAGCTAAGTTTCTCTAATAAATCTTATTAAGATTATAAAATGATAATTAGTTGTTTAATTCTTTCAATCTCTAGTTTATATTAATTTAAATCGGTATATAACTTTTTATACAATTTTTAGAAAAAAACAATGAAAACAAGTATATAAAAGAGGAATAATAAATAAATAATTTTACTATCTATTTTACTTAATACTTCCCTATTATTACTTAAATAAACTTTCAAAGTTCAGATATAAATAAAATAATAAAATAAACAATAATTAAATAGCTATAATAAAATAAGAATTATTAAAATACTTATTATAAAAATAAAAAGCTAAAAATATATGATTAATAAATATAATGATTGAAAAACAGAGATTAAGGAGTTAATCTACGTCTATCTCTTGGGAACAGGACAGTTTCTCTAATATTATCTAATCCAGTTAGAGTCATGTTAAATCTATCAGCTCCAAGACCCCATCCTGAGTGAGGAGGCATTCCATATTCAAATGCTCTTAAATATCCATTAAATGCATCAGGATTTAAACCTTTTTCAGCTATTTTTTCTCTTAAAAGGTCGTGTTGATGAACCCTCATAGCTCCAGAGGATATTTCAAGATCTTTATACATTAAATCAAATGCATGGCTTTTTACAGGATTTTTTTCATTTGGCATTACATAGAATGGTTTTATTTCAGTTGGCCATTCTGTTAAGAAGTAGTAACCATCCATTATTTCTCCAAGTGCTTTTTCAGCTGCTCTTGATAAATCTTCACCCCATTCCATAGGCACATCCTTTGAGTTTATCATATCAACTGCATCATCATATTTTAAAACTTCAAAATGGCCTTCTGGTATATCCAAGTCCATTTCAAGGGTTTTTAACTCTTCTTTACAGTTTTGTTTAACATCTATTATAACTTTTTGAACAAGATCATTTAATATCTTCATAACATCAACATCATCCATGAATGATGCTTCCATATCGATTGAAATAGCTTCATTTAAATGACGAAGAGTATCATGTTCTTCTGCTCTAAATATTTGAGCTATTTCATAAACTTTATCAAATCCAGCTGACATCATCATTTGTTTATATAATTGAGGACTTTGACCAAGAAATGCTTCTTTTTCAAAGTATGTAATTGGGAATAGTTCTGTTCCTCCTTCGGTAGCTGAAGCTACAAGTTTAGGAGTGTTTATTTCTAAAAATCCTCCTTCTTCAAAGAAATTTCTAACAGTATGTAACATTTTACTTTTTATTTTAAATATAGAACTTACTACTGGTTTTCTAAGATCTATGAATCTAGAATCAAGTCTAGTATCAATTTCTGCCTTAACTTTTTCAGTTGGGTCCATTGGTAATGGTTGATTAGCTAAACAAAATACTTTTATTTCAGAAGGGATGATTTCAACACCATTAGGAGCTTTTCCACTTTCTTGAACTTTTCCTTTAAGTCCAATAACAGATTCTTTTCTTAATTTTCTTATTTTATCTAATAATTCTCCTTCTATTTCTTTGCTTGGAGCAGTTAATTGTATCATTCCACTTCTATCTCTAATAAGTACAAATATTATGCCTCCAAGGTCTCTGATTTCATGTACCCATCCCATAACAGTAACATCTTCACCAGTAATATTTTCGTCTATTTCATTTGTATAATGGCTTCTTCTCCATATATCTGATAATCTTGTCAATTTTTCACCTTTGTAATCTTATAAGTCTTTTATACTTTAATCTGTTATTAAATTCAATTATTTATTATAAATACAAGCAAATTAATATTATTAAAATTAATAATTATTAAATTAAAACTGTTAGTAATATCAATAAATTTATTAATATCATTATTGATATTATTAATATTATCAGTAATATTATCAGTAATATTATCATTAATATTAGTAATATTAGTAATATCAGTAATAATATTTTATATTTTCATTATTTCTATTGTTATTTATATTAATATTTATATTAATATTCCTATACTATTCCTATTAATATTATATAATATTATTATTAATATTAAATTTCATGAAATCTAAAATTATATAGACCATAATGAGATAATATTAATCAAATTAATATTTAAATGTTTTTTTTAAATAATTACTTTGAATTAGTTATTTTTTACTAGTTATTTCAATATTATATGATTATTATGATTTATTTTATTAATAATTATTCTATTACTTTTTATTTTAATAATAATTATTTTAATAATTCTTATTCTATTATTGGATATTCTACTATTGTTTATTTTATTATTTAAATATTTTAATTCTATTATTTATTTTATTAAAAACTACTTTAATATTAATATTAGTACTATGTTAGTATTATAAGTATTAATATTAGTACTAATTTTAATATTATAAGTATTATTATTGGTATTATTAGTATTATTAGTAATTATTATTATAAGTATTATTATTAGTACTATTTTTAGTATTATTATAATCTCTATTATTTCTATTATTAATATTATTACTATTATTTATATTTTTATTATTTTTACTATTTTTATTATTTCTATTGCCTCTATTTTTTATCTAATCTAACTTTAATTGAATCTGCATGAGCATAAAATCCTTCATATTCTGCTATTGGAACAACAATATTTTCAAGAGATTTTAAACCTTCTTTGGTAATTGTCTGAACTGTAGGTTTCTTTAAAAATGATTCTGTTGAAAGTCCTGAATACATCCTAGCGCCCCTATCTGTTGGGAGAACATGATTTGTTCCAGAACCGTAATCTCCAGCAGCTACTGGAGAATATTTGCCTAAAAATATTGAACCAGCATTTTTTATCTTTTTCAGTATTTTTTCATCTGTTTCATTATCTTTAGTCATTATTATCAAATGTTCTGGGGCATATTCATTAGATATATCAATAGCTTCTTCAATAGATTTTGTCACTATAATTTTTCCAAATTTCTTTAAAGATTCTTCAATAACTTCCTTTCTTTTAGCTTCTTTAGTTTTTAACTCTATTTCTTTTTTAGTTTTTTTTGCTAAATCTAAATTATCTGTAACAAGATAACATGATGCATTTGGATCATGCTCGGCTTGTGAAAGTATATCATAAGCTATATATTCTGGATCAGCTGTCTTATCTGCTATTATTAAAACTTCTGAAGGTCCTGCTGGAAATTCAATATCAACGTTTCCATAAACAAGTTTTTTTGCTGCAGTAACAAATATATTTCCTGGTCCAACAATTTTTTCAACTTGTGGTATTGATTCTGTTCCATAAGCCATAGCAGCAATAGCTTGAGCTCCACCTACCTTGTATATTTCATCTGCTCCAGCAATATCTGCTGCAACTAAAATTGCATCCATTATTTTACCATTTTCTTGTGGAGGACTGCAACATATTATACGCTCAACTCCAGCTATTTTTGCAGGGATAACAGTCATTAAAATTGTTGAAGGGTATGCAGCTCTTCCTCCTGGAATATAACAACCAACTTTATTTATTGGTCTGATTATTTGTCCTGCATTTATTCCTTTTCTTAATTCAATTTCCCATTCTTGTGGAATTTGTTTTTTATGAAACTTTTCTATGTTTTCACTTGCTTCTTCAAGAGAATTAAGTAAATCTGGGTTTGATTCTTTTAATTTTAGATAACTCTCTTTTATTTCATCATTAGAAACTTTAAATGATTCTATTTCAACGTTATCAAATTTTTTTGTATATTCTATTAAGCTTAAGTCTTTTGAATTTTTAACATTTTTTAAGATTTCAGAGACAGTTGGTAATATGTCTTCAATATCTTCTTGAGATTTTTCTGTTAATTTACTTAAATTTTCTTTATCGTAATATGAAATTTCCATATGAATCAACTATAATTCTGAAAATAAATTTAATTAGTTCTAATAAATTTAACTCTATTTTTAGAATGAATTAAATAATTTATAAAATATTCTTTTATAAAATATTTCTTTGAAATGATATAAATATTATGTTATTGTATATTATTCATAAAAACATTTATAAGCAATTTAAAGATAATATTTCTTATAACTATAAAATTATTTAAAATAAATTCTACTAATAAATTATATAAATTATAATGAATATTATATAAAATGATTTAACAACAATTTTAAATATCATTAAATTATAAATAATGATTATTATAGGTATACAAATATTGTATTGAGATAGGAATACATATAGTTTTTTTGAGAATATATAAAATTATATAGTTTTGTATAGTATATCACATAATATTGTATAGTAATATTATTAACTAAATATTAATAAGTATTATTGATATATTTCAAATAATGCATGATTTTGACTAATATATTTTGCATTTATTTAAAAATTTTAAGATAATCTATAAATTTATATAATACTTTTGTACAATGTTATTATTATATGGATATTAACTGTTATTTATATAAATATAAAATAGTACTTAATGATTATACATTAAATTAATATGATTATACCTGATTAATATTTTGGGTATAGAGTATTATTTATATAATATACGCTATTATTATCAAATCTCAGTGCTTGAAATTGATTTCATTAAGTTATAATAGTAAGAGAGTAGCTATTTAATGATGAAGTGATAAGAGGTTATTTATGTATAAAGATGAAATGATTCAGATGCATCAATTTTTAGTATATGTTTTAAAATTTTTAGAAACAGAAAGTGAGATACCTAATTCATGTAGTGAGTATATTGCTCTTAATATAAGCCCTCATCATATTCATAGGACTAAGGCAGAACATAAACATGCAATTTTTGTGCTTTCAAATACGATTTCTGAAATTATCTTAAAAGAAGATAATGATTCTGTCCCTACTAATGTTTCTAATGCTTTATCAGAACTTGTTAAACGCTCTAAGAAAGAATTAAAAGTTGAAAATGCACCTGTGCCTGTTGAATCAAAATAGAAAAATATTTTAAATTAGATTTTAATTGGTTTTCTTTAATTGGATTCATTTAATTGATATGTTGTTTTAACATTTTATTGATTTTTAATTTTAATTCAATTATTTAAATAAGTGATTATTATCATAAAACTGCTTTTAGAACATAGATTTTAATTTTTATGTTATTTAATACTGTTTATAATTTTATAATATATTTCATAATAATTTTAATCTAATAATTTATTAAAATCATTGATTTTAATAATTTTTTATACTAATTTTATAAGTTTTCATAATTTAACAAGTTTTAATATTTAATAAGCTTTTATAATTAAATTTAATAGTATTTATAATAACTTTAATATAACTTTAATATAATAACTTTAATAAGAATTTCTAAAATATTTTTTTTAAATAATTTTGATGCTTTTATTTTGATGTTTTATGTTATAAATAATACTTATTTTATTACTTTTTATCTTATTACTATCTATTTTACTATTATTTATTCTATTATTCTTATTATTTCTATTATTTCTATTATTTTATTATTTTATTATTCTTATTATTCTTATTATTTTTATTATATTTTATATATTAGAATATATAGATTATTAAAATATACAAATTATTAGATATATAGGTGTTTTAATGAATGATTCGAAAAATATTCTTTATTTTGAAGAAGAAGGAATTTCAAATAACGAGATAATTGTTTTTATACACCCTAATTTATTAAGTAATTGGATTTGGATAAATCAAAGAGATTATTTTAAAGATTTTCACTGTATATATTTAGATCTTCCAAATCATGGAAATAGCTATTTAGGAAATGAATTTTCAATAGAAACCTCTTCAGAAATTATAAAAGAATTGATTCAAGAAAAAACACATGATTCTAGAAATAATAATAAAATAAAGAAAGTAAATTTAGTAGGAGTTTCTTTAGGTGGTCAGATTGCATTATATTTATTATCTAAATATCCTGGTTTAATTGATAATGTTATTGTATCTGGAGTTAACTTATATGAAGATCCTGAAGAAGATGATTTCAATAATATAGTTTCTATGATGAATATATTTAGAATGGACATTTTAGATAAAAAACCCGATAAATTTCTTATTAAAGCACTATTAGCTGAATATGGATTAGAAAAAAAGTATTATGAATTTATAAAAGAATCAAATGAAAAAATTTCAATTGAGAGTTTTAATTCAATTACTAAAGAGTCCTTAAAATTTAAAATACCTAAAATCGAAAATAATAAAACTAAAAATAAAGACAATAGAAAAAACAAGCATAAAACTAATAAAAATAACAATATTAATAACAATATTAAAAATGATAATGCTAAGAATAAAAGAGATAATAATGGTGAAAATCTTTTAGTTTTGTTTGGAACAAAAGAGTATCCTAAAGTTAAAAAATCTGCAAGTTTAATAAAGGATATTTTTAATAAAGCTCATGTTTTTGGAGTTTATAGATCTCTTCATCTTTGGAATATTATTGATTATGGATGGTTTAATGAAGTTGTTAAAGACTTTATTTGTAATAAATCATATAATTTAAATAATAAGGATTATTTAATTGAAGATATATAATTTAAGATATCTAATTGGAGATATATTATTAGGATATATAATTTAGGATAGATCTAATTGGAGATATATTATTAGGATATATAATTTAGGGTAGATCTTTTAAGGTGTAGGTTTTTATGAAAAAGTATGGCTTTATTGGATATGGAAATATGGGGAAAATGATAGTTGAAAATATTCTTAATTTGAAGATATTCTATCCTAATGAAATGATTATTTCAAATAGAACTTTATCAAAGCTTAATAAACTTAAAAAAGATTATCCTGATATTACTATTACTGATGATAATACATATTTAGCTAAAAATTGTGATAAAATCTTTATTTTTATTGAGACTCCTGAATTTAAAGATTTGATATTTCAGATTTCTCCTTTTCTTACTGATGATTCTCATATTGTTCATGTATGTGCAGGATTAAGTTTTGAAAATATAAATAGTTTCTATAAGGGTTCTGTTAGCCAAGTTATTCCTTCTATTGTTTCTACTTTTAATAATTATCATAATGAGGCTATTAATATTAATAATAATGTAAATAATATCAGTATTGGTGAAAATATTGATAATATTAATAATATCCATAATATTAATAATATTAATAATAATAGTGATATTAATAATGAAAATGTAAATAATATCCATAATATTGATAATAATATTGATAATAGTAGTGATAATAGTAGTAATGATACTTTTAATTGTTTTAAAAATTTATTTAACAATAAATTGGGGATTTCTCTAATTTTACATACTAATAACACTTCAAACACTGATAAATGTTTAATCGAAGAAATATTCAATGAATTTACTTATATACAAATAATTGATGATTTTGAACTAAGTAATGATGAAGATAATGATAGGGCTATTGAAATAGCTACTATTTTAACAAGCTGTGCTCCAGCTTTTATTTCATTGATAATTGATAATTTAGCTAGTATAGCTAATTTAAAATCTGAAAACAAGATTAATGTTGATGAAGCTAAGTATATGATAGTTAAAACTTTTTTAAGTACTTTTATTCAGGTTGATACTGATAACTTGCGTACTTATGATATAATCGATAAAACTTCTACAAAAAAAGGGATTACTGAAATTGGTCTTAATTATTTAGATAAAAACAGTAATGAATTAATTAATGAACTTTTTGATTCACTCCTTGAGAGATATGATGAAGTTAAGAGTGAATTAAATAAAAATTATTCTTGATTATGCTTTTATTTAGTCTAATTATTAGTTAACAATTATTACTTAGATTAATAATTATTTGATTTATTCTAATTATATATCTTATTATATTTTTCAATCTTATTATATTTATCAATATTATTATTTTTCATGATTTTCTATATAATTATATAATTGTTTTATTATTTTATTATATATTAGTTGTATAATCTTTTTTATGTGGCAGAAGAAAAAGCCCTTAATTAAATTCCCTTTTAGTAATGTTTTATAATACGAGGATAAAGCTGCTATTTCGTGGAGGTTTTAATTTTTTAATTAAGGGCTTTTAGGACTTAAATGTTTTGTTCATATATTTTTGTCCTGTAAAATTAATATTGTTTTTTCTAGTATATAAATGTTTAGGCATACCTAAATTTTTTTTCTGTTTGATTTTTATATCATTGATTTTCATGCAAAATATTTTAGATTTTATATAGAATTATTTGGGAGAAAATAACCTCAATTAACAATAATTTGAGGTTGACTAAATTATGAGTTGATATGCTTATTTAGAAATATTCCATGGAATAAAAAATTTTGTCAATTGAGGGCAATTTTCTATCTATGACATGTTATATAATATAACAATTGTTATATTATTATTTTTATTATATAAATGTTGTGGTTATTTTTATAATAATATCTAATATTAGATACTCTCTAGTATTAGATAATCAGATTTTAATATTAAGATAATGAGATTCAAAGTATATTCAATAATAAATATCTTTGATGTATATTCAATAATATGTATATTCAGTGTAAAAACATTAATATAATCTATTTAAGATTTAATATCTATCTAAGATTTATAATAAAAATAAAGTAGCTATTTATCAAAAAGTATTAAATTATGTCATATTATTCTGTTGATATAAACTTAACATATTTTCCATCAATATTAAACACTCTACATTCTTTCAATGTTTTTTTACCATCAGTAATATCGAATTTTAATCCATGCCTATATATTTCATTTCTTTTTTCTAAATCTACCTTAACATCATATAGTAAACCAGTAGTAGGTGAAATATCAGGATTAGAAACTTCTATTAATTCTGCATCGATTATTTCCTCATTTTTTCTTAGTTTTAATTTAACTTCCTTCAACATTTTTAATCATCATTTTAATTATTTGTAATTAGTTAATAATAAAACTATTCTTAATTAATTACAAATATTAAATATTTTTATATTTTTTTAAATAATTATATTTAAGTTTTTTATAAGTTTTTATAAGTTTATTATAGATTTTTATAAGTTATTATTAGATTTCATGATTTTTTAAGGATTTTTAAAGATTTTTAAAGGTTTTTACAAGTTTTCATGAGTTTCATGAGTTTTTTTGTTTAAAATGTATTTAAAGTCCCAAAAAGGAATTCCTTTTGTTTCATTATATTCAAGATGTTCCATTTCATGAGAAGATCCATATGCAGCAGGTCCATAAAAGTTTAAAGGCCCTTCCAAATGTTTTACAGATATTTCCATATCTTTTGGATTTAAAATGGCTTCTAAAATATATTCTCCATTTACTTTTGTCATATATGGTCTTTCAACTAGCTCTCTTTCATTTTTATTTCCACATTTTTCCATTCTGTATATTTTACCTTCTTTTGATAAAATTTCGGGATTAACAAATAAGTATATTTTCTCTAATGTATATCCTATTTTAGTTTTTTTATCATACTCTGTTACTTTTTCTTTTATAGACATTAGCTTTTTAGAGTTTTTATTAACACTCCAGTCCCCTCCAAAACGGACTGAAAAGAAAAGTGGTAAAAAAATTTCTTCTGGAAGATTTAATTCTCTTATTATTTCTTTTTCTTTTATTGTAAATGTCAAAATCTTTTTTATATCTTCTTTTTCCAAATTGACACCTTATTTATTTTATTAATTTTTTTTTATCATTATTTTAAAATTTTATTTATTATAATTATTATTTTGAATTTTAATATTTAAAATTTTTATTGTTGATATAATTTAAAAAAGTATTAGAGATAATAATTGTAAATTCTTTTAAAAAAGATAAATATTAAAATTCAAAATAATAATTATAATAAAAAATATAAAAAATAGATATTGAAAAATTAAATATGAAAATAAGTATTAAAAAGATAAATATAGAAATAAAAGGATTTAAATATTAATCTAATGGCATTAAAATTCTAGTTAATAGTTTATCTTCTGAAACATCCTTTGGGCTATTGTAATAGCTTTCTAGAAATATTCCAGTAGGTTTCATCCCATTATCTTCAATCCACATCATAATTTCATCGTATGTTTCTCCCATCTCTTGATAAGGTCCTTGATATAGGCTATACACAGCTTTCATCTCTTCTATATAGCTGAATTCTATATCATCTTTTCCAGGTAACTCTTTGTAAACAGGAAAACCTATTTCTACTTTTAAATTCTCCATGTCCATATTAAAATATCTTACAAAAGGAATATCTTCAGGATATTCTCCAATTTCTTTCAGATATTCTTCTATTTTTTCATAAGTTTCCCCTATTACTATAGGTAGATTTTCCATTTTTGTTGTGGTTTTAATAGAGATTACTGGTTGTTTAGATTTTTTTACAATCTCTATTCTTGATACAAGTGGCATTTTATCTCCCTTTATATGATTTAATATAAACTTTTATTAAAAATCTTGATATTTACTTTAATCTAATTTAATCTAATCTAATTTTGATATTTGTTTTATTATTTCCTTATTATTAATTCTATTATGTATTTTTAGCATTGTTTTTATTACTTTTATTGTTGTTTTATTAGGTTTATTTTTATTCTTTTATTAATTCTATTATTTTTATTATTGTTTTTTTATTGGTTTATTGGCTTTGTTAACTTTATTAGTATTATTAGTATTATTAGTCTTATTATTTTTATTATTTTTTATTAAAATCTTCAATAGCTCCATCTACTATTTCAAGAATAGATTCATCAAGATCTGGATAAGTATCATCAATAGCTATTGGGATGTTATCACAATAAACAACTTCAAGTCCTGCTTCAAGTGAATCCTTAGTAGCAACATCTACAGCTGCAGCTTTAAGTTCAGTGAGCATTACATCGACATGATCTATGTATTTTTCAATATCTTTTTGAAGAAGTGGTCTGTTTGAAAGGTGTGGTGTAGTTCCAACAACTTTACATCCATAATTTTCTTCTAAATGACTCACTAAAACATCTTTTACTTCATCTGGAGCTGTGGTAGCAAACAACACATTTTTACCATTAATATCACCATGAGGTTTAGGTCTAAATACAGTAGATATGATTTTTGCATTAGGATTTATTTCACTTATAAACTCTTCTATAGCTTTCATCTTTGAAGGTGTACTCATTGGCTCTTCACACATTGTAAGAATAACTAAATCAGCTAAACTTATTCTGAATGGTCCGAAAAAATTAGTTATATTTAAAATTGGTTGATTTGCTCCTATCAATGCAATGTGTTTGTCTGTTTTAACTGGGGGAATAGCTGCACCACTACCTTCAAATATAATAAATTTTGATTCAACTTCATTAGCTATTTCCGCACCTTTTTTCATGTTTGTCATGAATACATCACCAGACATTCCGCCTCCACATCTTCTACAACCAATAGTAAGAATTCTACTCATAAGAGCATCTTCCCAATGGTCAGAAGCCGCATGAACACCTTTGTTAGATTGTTCCATTAAAAATTCTGGTGTGATTTTTAATTCATCCCCTCTTACAATTTCAGGTTCTTCTGGACCTCCTCTACCCATAGCTACAACACATGGTTCATAACCGTTTTCATCTATAAGTCTTGCTGCAAATGCAGATACTGCTGTTTTACCTATTCTTTTACCAGTTCCAAGTATTTTAAGAGATGGTTTTGTTGGTATTTTATACTCTGTTAATGGTTGAAATTCAAAATCTGGTCCTCTGTATAAAGCACCTTCTCTAATTACTTTTGAAGCTATTTTAAACCTTTTGGTGTAATCAAGTACTGGTTCATCACTTAAATCCATTACAACATCTGCATTATATTCTTTAATCATTTCAACTATTAAATCATAGGGAATCTCATTTTCATCTGGACCAAAATGTACAGGCATTCCCATCATTTTGGCATAGCTTTCAGGATTATCTGTTCTTAATTTTTCAGTTCCTCCAATAAATACTGTTGCAACAACATCTACGTGTTCTAAACTATTTAATATTTCAATTGCAGATTTAGTAACTGGTAAATAATGCTCTCCATCAACTAAACAAACTATTTTTTCCATATTTTTCATAAAACCACTTTTTTAGATTTATTAATTTATTTATTAATCTATACTTTAATTCCATATTTTTTATATAAATTTTAGAAATATTTCAATAAAGATGTAGTGAATTATCTTTTTCTAATTATTTTGAATTATATTCAATATTATATAACATTGTATAACTATTTATCTTTATTTGTATTGCATAAATTACATAAAAATAATCAATTAATTGAGATAATTAATTGAGATAATTTAATTGTCAGATTAATTGAACAGATTTAAATATTTAAAATTAGAAATATATTTAATTAGTAAAATATTTGATTAGTAATATATTGTAATAGTAATATATTTAATAGTAATATATTTAATAGTAATATATTTGATTGGTAATATATTAATGAATTATTAATAGAATAAATATTGGATTAATTTATATTGTAATCTATACAATCAATTATATAGTTTATAAATAATGAGATATATTAAATGGTGAGAATATGAAAGCAGATGCATTTAAAATAGCTGACGGAGTATATTGGGTTGGCGTTCTTGATTGGGATTTAAGAGATTATCATGGATATACTTTAGATGGTACAACATACAATTGTTACTTAGTATTTGGTGAAGAAAAAACAGCATTAATTGATAACACATATCCTGGATCTTCTGCACAGCTTTGGGCAAGAATCTATGATGCTTTTAGTAAAGAAGGCAAAGAGCCAAAAATTGATGTAATTATTCAAAATCATATTGAAAATGATCATAGTGGGTGTTTAGCTGAATTTGTTAAAAAATTCCCAGATTTAGATCTTTATTGTTCTCCTAAAGCTGTTAATGGTCTTATAAGTCATGTACCTGCACTTGAAAACTTTGATATGAATGTGGTTAAAACTGGAGATACTCTTGATATTGGTGGTAAAACTTTTACTTTTCTTGAAGCACCTATGTTGCATTGGCCAGATAGTATGTTCACATTTTTAGCACAAGATGGAATATTATTTTCAAATGATGCATTTGGACAACATATTTGTGCAAGTGAAAGATATGACACTGATATTTCAGAGGATTTCTTAATAAGTCATGCACAAAAGTTCTATGCTAATTTAATAACTCCTTCTTCTCCACTTGTTTTAAGAAAGCTTGATGAAGTTGTTGAATTAGGTCTTCTTGAAAAAATAAAAACTATTGCTCCATCTCATGGACAAATTTTAACAGAACCTATGAAATTAATTAATAAATATAAAGAATGGGCTTCTGGAGAATGTAAAGATAAAGTAACTTTTTTATATGATACAATGCATCATTCCACACAAAAAATGGCTCATGCTATGATGGAAGGTCTTATTAGTGAAGGAATTCAAGTTAAGTCCTATTTTTTACATACTGATGGTAGGAGTGATATTGTAACTGATGTTCTTGATAGTAAAGCTATTTTTGTTGGTAGTCCTACTATGATGAACAACCCTTATCCTAGTTTAGGGGATTTGATGTATTATTTCAATGCTCTTTCTTTTAAAAAGACTGGTTATCAGAAAGAAGCAGTTGTGTTTGGTTCCAAAGGTTGGGGTGGAGGGGCTAATAGAAAACTAACAGCTGACCTTCAAGGAGCAGGTTTTGAAGTAGTAGAACAATATGATTTAACATATATTCCTACTGAAGAAGAATTACTTAAATGTTATGAAATTGGAAAAGAAATAGGTAAAAAATTAAAATCTGAGTAAACAGCTTAGTTATCTTCTTATTCATTCATTTATAATTCAAATAATTAATCATGATTTCAGTATTTCACATGCTCAAAAAGATTAAAGGGCTTGTGAATAAATGAAATTTTCAGAAGCTGATGAAAAACTATCAATAATAATATAAAAAAGAAGTTAAACAAAATCTACATTAAAACAATGAATAAGAAAAATATAAGAATAACAATTAAAATAAAATATGGACCTTTAAGAAATTATTAGAATATCTCTTTTTAAAATTATATTTTTAAATTATATTTTTAATCTATATTTTTAATCATTTTTTAATCATTTTTAATCCTTTTTTAATATTTGTTCACATTTTAGGAATAAAAATTCTCAAAAAGTAAAGTTTATATATTTTGAGATATAATATATCTTTGAGCAAGTGTATAAAATTTGACCTATGAATGCTTGGAATATAAAATAATTATAATATAAAATAATTCGAATATTTTTAATTAAAAATTATTTAATTATAATTATTTAATATAATTAATTTATTTAATATAATTATTTTAATTATATATTCTATTAATATATATTCTAATAAAGCAAGAGGTCAAAGTCTTTAGTTTTGATTAAAAACAAAGATAACTTCGAAAATGTCTAATTAGCTACCTATGCTAATATTAAAATATAGGCTACGACATGAACAAAACAACTACATTATTTATAGTGCTTTTGTTCCTATATTTATTCTGTAGCTTTGAACCGCTTTCATCCGCAGAAAAAAGTCTTTCAAATGAACTAATGGAACACAATGAGCATTATGAAAACCCTAAAAGACCAAAAAAATCTAAAAAAACAAAAAATTCAATTAAGTCAAAAATATTTAGTGATATTAAAAAGATAAATAAAATTTTAGAACATGATGGATTGCTTTTAAAATTATTGAAAAGAGAGAATAATAATTTTAAAGAATAGATAAATTTATAAAAGGAAAATCATTAAATAAAAAAGTTTATTAAATAAAAAAGTAAGTTTATTATATGAATTTAATATTAAATAAATTAATATTAGATAATATTTAACATTAGATAAATTTATAGTAATTTTTTATTATTAAGTTCTTTTTATAATAATATCTTTTTTGATATATGAAATCATTTATCTATTAAAAGTAACCTTGTTCTTTTTATTAATCAATAATTAATTGATTAAATTAAAAATCTTTTTAATTCCATTTATTAATTTTTTAAATCTTATAATATCCTTATTATTTTATTTAAAATAATTAAGATAATATTTAATTTAGTATAAAATTTAATATCTCTTATTTATTCATTAAGCCTATTATTTTCACTTAGTCAATTTTATAAGATTTTAAATTTTTAATAGCTGGGCCATGAATCGAATTGCCTTTATAATTAAAAAGAGAACCGTGTTGTGGACAATCCCAAGTTTTTTCTGCTGAATTCCAGCTTAATCTGCATCCATAATGAGTACAGTTTGCTTGGAGTACAAAAACATTGGATTTCGAATTTTTATAGATAGATATATTTCTTTTAGGAAATTCAATTATTTTAGCTTCTTCAGGATTTAAATCTAATATTGCCTCTTTTATTATTTTTAATTCTTCTGTGTTTAAATCTTTTGTATTGAAGCTACTTTGACATTTTTTCTTTATTGATTGTTGTTTTTTAAATCTTTTTGGTGAGAAAGCTTCAGTATAAATATTTTTTTTATTTGATATTAAGTCTCTTAGGATCATTCCTGCTAACGTTGCTTTTACCATTCCCCAGCTACCAAATCCAGTAGCTATATAAATTCCCTTTTGAGAAGTTTCTCCAATAACTGGCAACATATCAATAGTTTTATTATCTTGATTAGACCAGAAATATTCAATTGAATTAACATTGAACTTTTTCTTTGTATATTCTATTAATTTTTTGAAATTTGCACTAGTGTTTTTACTTTTACCTGTATGATGATGTTCTCCTGCAATGATTAATAAATCTCCTTTTTCAGTTGGAGTCTTTCTATAGGTATGGAAAGGATTTATATCAACAAACATAGCATCAGGTATTTTTTCTTTTACATATACTCCCAACATATATGATTTGATTGGGGACATATATGATAAACTTGAATCTGGGTCATATATCGGTGAATTTGTAGCTATAATAATAGAATCAGCAAAAATATCTCCTTTTTCAGTTATTATTCTATTTATTTCATCTTCTTTAATATCTATTACTTTAGTATTTTCAAATACATGAGATCCTTCTCCAGGTATTAGCTTTACTAATGCATTACTATACTTTTTAGGATGAAATATAGCTTGATTATTATATCTTATAGCTTTATTTATAACAATATCATTCGCACTGTCCTTATTTTTCGTATTGTTTTCCTTGAACGATTCTTCATTAAAAGGCATTTGAAAATCATCAGTTAAATCAGCATCTATATCTAATTTTTGCAATGCTTTATATTCTTTTTCAATATCTTTATAATTATTCTTATCTGTTGAATAAATATATAATGGAATCTTTTCATAATCACAATCGATTTTATATTCATTAATTAATTCAGATATTTTATCAAAAGCTAATATGTTTGCATCTCTGAATTTTAAAGCAGTTTCCAAACCAAAATCAGATAATATCTCATCATAGACTAAATTTGATGATATTGTTATTTTAGCTGTTGTAGATCCCGTTACATCAGAAGCTATCTTTTTTGATTCAATTATACCTACTTTAAAACCTTGTTTTTTAAGCATTAATCCTGTTGTAATTCCTACTATTCCTCCTCCAACAATAGCTACATCCACTTTTGTTTTATCTTTAACAGTAGGAAATTCTAATGGTTCTTCTTTATCTAACCAAAATGGTAAGTGTTTTTCTCTAATAAAAATCAACACCTTATATATTAATTAAACATTATATATTAATTAATATTTAATATGTTCATACAAAGTAATATAATTAATCTTTTGATTGATATTTGAACTATAATTAATATTTAATAATATGAAGTTTTATTAATTGAGAAGAGAATTTATTGTTTTAATTATTTTATCTAGTTATAGTTTTTCATATTTTATTTTTTAATTCTTTTTTAATTCCTTTTGAGGTCGACTCACAATTATTTTTGTTCAATTAGTATATATACAAAAATGAACAATTTTTAAAAAATTTTATATACTATTTTTTCTAATATTAATAATTATATAGCTACCATTATAATAAAAAGATTTAAAATTTACATGCTTAGAAAATAAATATATATTTCATTATTTAGTTATTCTTTTCAATATATTTTATTTTTTAATATATTGTGATTTTATCTTTTTTGTAGCTATTTTAATATTATAATTGAATAGGGGGCAATTATGTTTAAAAATAAAAAAATAAGCTTTATTTTATTAGCTACTTTATTTTGTTTTTTATTTTTAGTTTCGATTAGTTCTACATCTGCTAATGAAGTCAATATTAATAACACTACTAATGAGGGTATCAAAGGTAGTTTAGGCAATGATACTATAAATTTAGATGGTGGTATTTATAGTGGAGAGAACAATACTAATATTTCCTTTGATAATAGTAGGAATATTACAATTCAAAGTTCTGATCCCAATAATAAAGCTATTATTGATCTTGGTGGTGATGAAGGAGTAACATTTATAAATAATACTGGTGCTGTTGATAGTTTGGGAAGTTTAACACTGAAAAACTTAGTGTTTAAGAATGCTAGATTCTTTGCATTAATTTGTTTTAATTCAAAATTAACTGTGATCAACTGTACTTTTATACATAATAATGCATTACTTTTTGGTTTAATTAACATGGGTTATCATTCACAACTTAATATTATAGATTCTGATTTTATAAACAATAGTGGGCGATATGGTACTGCAATAGCTACTGGTCCTTCTACTAAAGGTATAAGTATTACTAATTGTAATTTTATAAATAATAGGGCTTCTGAGTCTGGTGGGGCACTTTTTATATTTTCTTCAGAATTTAATAATACTAATATTACTAATTGTAATTTTATAAACAATAGTGCTTTAAATGGTGGTGCTATTTATAATTATGATGGTACAAAAAATGTTATTAATTGTACTTTTATAAATAATACTGCCTCTTCTCTTGGAGGAGCAATATATAATGAAAATAATGTTAATCTTAATATCTACAATGGCACTTTTATAAATAATACAGGCTTTTCTGGTGGTGCAATAGCTAATTGTAATATAGATTATATAAATATCTCTAATTCTAATTTTATTAATAATACTGCATTTGTTTCTGGTGGTGCTATTTATAATAATCAGTCTACGGGGTTCAATGTTTTAAATTCTAATTTTATAGGTAATAATGCTTCTTTGGGTGGTGTTCTTTATTCATTAAGCTCAACTGCCAATAGGATATCTAATTCAACTTTTATAAGTAATAATGCTTCTGATGGTGGTGCTATCTATAATGAAGATTTTAATCAGATTATTATAAATTCTACTTTTACTAATAATTCTGCTACTGGTTCTGGTGGTGCTATTTATAATTTTGGAAATAATCAGAATATAATTAATTCTACTTTTACTAATAATTCTGCTACTGGTTCTGGTGGTGCTATTTATACTTACTCTGATTATCAAAATATTGATAATTGTAAGTTTATAAGCAATAATGCTTCTTTACAGGGAGGTGTTATTTATCAATCTGGAAATAATCATACTATAAGCAATTCTGAATTCATTGGAAATAATGTTTCTGATGATGGTGGTGCTATTTACATTAATGGAGATTATAATAATATTACAAACTGTAATTTTAAAAATAATCATGCAGATTATAGAGCTGGAGCATTATATCAAAATGGTTTTAGTAATATAGTTAATGATACTATATTTACAAACAATAGTGCTAGTAAAGGAGGAGCAATATATAGTAATTCTAATATGAATGGTAGTGTAATTAATTCTTCTTTTATAAATAATAGTGGATTTTATGCTGGTGCAATTTATATTTCCAATACTAATTTTTATAATATAATTAATTCTTCTTTTGTTAGTAATAATGGGAGTTATGGAGGAGCTATTTTTAATAATGAGATTTATATGGAACTTGCTAAGATTGCTGAATTAGATAATATAGACCTTAACCGAGTTATTAATTCTAGCTTTATAAATAATACTGCAGACTTTGGAGGGGCTGTTTTTAATTCTGGTTCTTTAAATATTTCTAATTCTAACTTTACAAATAATACAGCAAGTAAAAGTGCTGGAGGTATTTTTAACAATAAATTTTTATTTGTAAATAATAATTTCATGACAGGTAATTTTGTAATAGGTAATTTTGCACTTTTAGGTGGAAATGTTATTTATAATAATGGTTCTTTAAATGTTGTTTTATCATATTTGAATAATACTACTATTCCTGTTTATAAAAAAAGTTTTACTTTATTTGCATATTTAACCGATGATATGGGTAATCCTATCACTGGTCAAAATATATCATTCTATGTTAATAATGTATTTATTGGAAACTCAACAGCTGATGAAGGATATGCTTCAATTAATTATTTGATTAATCAAACTAAAGGTATTTTACTTGTTAATGGTGATTATTCAGGTCATAATGATCAAAATATCACTATTAAAAATGGATATTTGTTAATTAGTAAGACTAAGGTTTTATCAACTATTATTTTGAATAAAAATCATTATTGGGTTAATGAAACTCTTAATGGTGTTTTCAAAGTTGTTAATATTGGTGATGGTGATGGTGAAAATATAAATGCCATTATTACTTTTCCAAATAGCTTTAAATTATATAATTTCACTGTTTCTAAAGGTTACTTTGATTCTAACACTCAAATTTGGTATATTGGTGATTTAGCTGTAAATGAAAGTGTTAATATGTTTTTCACTGGTTCATTTAAAGAAAAAGGTGAAAAGGTTTTTGTACTTAATGTTAATGGGGATAATATAAATACTTCTTCAGATAGTAAAGCTGTTTTTGTTTATAAAAAATATTCTCCAGGCCCTAATCCTGGTCCTAATCCCGGCCCAAAACCTAAACCTTCTCCTAATCATTCTACAGATAATAATGTTAGTGCAGGTATGAAAAAGTCAGGTTTACCTATTTTTGTATTGTTATTAATATTAATAACTTCTGTTATAATAGTTAGGGTTAAAAAATAGTTTATATAACCATTTTAAAAAATTAGATATTTTTGGGGTTTTTATTCCCTTTTTTTTATTTATTATTTGTTTTTTTTATTTATTAATTGATCCTTAATTTTTTTATATTGTGATATAATGATTTTAATAAATAATACTAAATATTTTTAATACATAATTTAAAAAGTAATAATAAATAAAAAAATTTAATTGAAGGAATCAAATTCCTTCAGAACATTTAAAATATTATCATTTGTATTATTGTCTATTTTTTTCTTTTAATTAGAATTGAACCTACTAGACTTACTAACACTAAAATTATTGTTGTTGGTATTCCAGTTTCTTTCATTTTTGCATTTGCAATGTTATTGCTATTTTGATTTGTAGTGTTGTTTTCATTATTTATATTGCTATGGTTTGTATTATTAGTGTGGTTTGTTTGATTTGCAACTATTAAAATCATACCATTTGCTATGTTTATTGCATATGTATCATGACCACTATAATTACCAGTAACTTGTAAATTATCATTTTTATTTCCAATAACTGTATATTTTATAGTTGCATAACCTTCAATAACATCAGAAACTCCAATATATTCTCCATTAACATAGAATGATATATTTTGACCAGTAATACTATTACCCATATCATCGGTTAAAGTAGCATATATATTAATCTTAGTTTTATTATTAACTTTTATTGTTGAATTATTGAGATATTTAAGTTTTAATATTCCCATAGATCCGTTATTGTAAATTTCTTTTCCTAAAATAGCATTATTGTTTTCCATTATATTTCCTGAAAGTTTCATCATGGCATCATTAAATATAACTCCTCCATAACCTTTTGCTGTATTTTCTGTGAAATTTGAATCAACAACATTCATTTCTTCGGTATAGTAGTTGTAAATTGCTCCACCATCATTACTTGCCTTGTTTTTGTTAAATTTAGAGCTATTTATTAGGAATTTAGTGCCTGCAGTATTAAAAATAGCTCCTCCATAACTGGCATTATTTTCATTGAATTCAGAGTTTGTGACTGTTATATTATCTCCATAATATATGTCTATAGCTCCTCCATAGCTAGTGGCTTTGTTATTAGTAAATTTGGAACTGTTTATAATGACTTTATTTCCTCCAGTACTATATATAGCACCACCTCCCCAACTATCTGGAGCAAGGGATGTATTATTTGTAAAATTTGAGTTAGTAACTTCTAGATCACTTGCATAGTTGTAAACTGCTCCACCACTACTATTAGCTCTGTTATTTGTGAATCGGGAATTAATAATTTTTAAATTTGAACCACTATGTTCTATAGCTCCACCATCAATTCCAGCAACATTATTATTAAAAACAGAGTTAATAACAGTTATGTTAATTGCATTATTAAAAATAGCACCAGCAGTTCTACTTGCTGTGTTATTGGAAAAATTAGAGTTAGTAACTTCCATGTTTGGTCCACTATTAAATATTGCTCCTCCACTTCCATCATTTGCAGTATTGTTACTAAAATTACAATTAGTTAGTGTTATTTTTCCTCCATTGTTAAATATTGCCCCTCCACTATTAGCATATCCATTAATTATGGTTATGTTTATTAAAGTTAGGGTGTTTCCTGGATTAATGTAAAATATTCTTCCTAATTGTTGAGCATTAAGTATAGTGTTCTCTCTACTTTCGCCCTTGATTGTTAAGTTTTTATCTATGATTATGTTGGTTATATTATCAGTATATATGCCATTTTCAAGATTTATCCAATCTCCGTCGGTTGATTCGGCTACTGTTTTATTTAATCCTCCAACTGTGCTATTTGTTATATTGTGTTCTGCAGCACTTGTTGAAGATAAGCTGATTAATAGTAATGTTGAAATTGTAATTGTAATCACTGTGATTTCTATAATTTTACTTTTTGACTTAATTTTATCACCTCCTATATATTTTTCATGTATATATTTATTATTGTAAATAATATTTATATTTTTTTCATGATATTATATATAATATTTATTTATTATTTAGATTATAAATAAATATTAATATATTTATCAATAATATTAATATGAATTAGATTATTTTATATATATATTCTATTAATAAACTTATATTTCATTAAAATATATAATATAAAAATAAATAGTATAATGTATAACATAAAAATAAATAATATATAAAATACCATAGTAAATAATATAAAATAACATATCAAAAAAGTATATTAAATATTCATTTATTGAATTTTATATTAAATGTTTATTTATTAAATTTTATAATTTAAAGATTATCATGTTTCCTGATTTTATTTATGCGTCATTTTGGGGATTTATCGGAACTTTTTCATTGATTATTGGGTCATTTTTAGGTTATTATTTTAATATTCCTAAAAAAATATTGGCTTCATTTACAATATTTAGTGCAGGAATTTTAAGTTCTGCTGTGTGTTTTGAAATACTTTTTGAGGCATATAGCTATGGAGGACTAGCTCCAACTGTATATGGCTTCATTATCGGTGCTTTTATTTTCACAATTTTTGATATTGTTATCCATCATTTAAATATAAAAAATAGAAAATTGAAAAATCTTTCTAACAATAATATTAATTTTGATAATGGATATAATGATTTTAATAGTTCTAGTAATAGTTCTAGTAATAATAAAAATGAAAATAGTAAAGATAATAAAAGTAATATTCTCAATAATTTTTATAAAAATGGAGATAACTCAAATAGACTTTTTTTAGGTAAAGGTGTTTTATTTTCTTTAAAAAATGCATTATTTGAAGTTTATGCTCATAAATCTAAAAAAGAGTATAATAAATATCAAGTTGAAAGTTTTATTATCATGATAGGAGTTATATTAGACGGTATTCCTGAGGCAATAGCTATTGGACTTTTGGTAGTTATTGGAGGACCTATTAGTTTAGCTTTAGTGCTTTCTATCTTAATTGTTAATTTATTTGAAAGTCTTTCTGGATCAACTGATATGAAATTAGGTGGATGGAATAAAAAATCAATACTTTTAATATGGTCATCTGTAACAATATTAGCTACTATATCTGCAACATTAAGTTTCATTATTTTTTCTAACACTGATCATTTTGTTTTATCAATTGCTTTAGGAATAGCTGCTGGAGCTTTAATTTCACTTATAGCTGATGTTATGCTTCCAGAAGCTTTTAAAGAAACTCATGAATTAACTGGACTTTTAATGGGTTTGGGATTTTTAACTTCTTTTATTTTGTCTCATTTAAAATTTTATTAATAAGTAGTTATAATCATTGATAACCAGTTGTAATTTTTCATGATTTGGCTTTTATTTATATTTTATTTATATTTTTTCATAGTTTTCATATTTTACTATAGTTTATTTATATTTCTTTTGTATTTTGATATTTTATGCATAGTTTATTTCTTATTCATTTATATTTCATCTTTTTAACTCAAAGCCATGATTTTGAGCTTTTGTTTTGAAAACAATACCATTTTCTCCAATAAATTCTTTTGTTGCTTTAAACGCATCCCTATTTTTTTTATCCAATATTCCATATATAGATGGTCCAAATGAACTCATCCCAACACCATAAGCTCCAAATTCCCTCATTTTTTCCATTGTTGTTTTAATTTTTTCTTTTTGAAGGTCTAATTCCACTTTTTTAAATCCTATTTTCTGAATTTCATTAATAACATTACCAAAAGACTTAATATTTTTTTCTAAGAGAAATGGAACTAAATTCATAAAGATAAGATGGGATAATTTTTCAACATCTCTTTTTGGAACAGGACAATATTCTTGAAATATATTTACTTCATTTTTTCCCATTATTGTCCTAGATTCAGGAATGGCTATTAGTATATCCCATTCTTTTGGAAAATCATATCTTCCAATTAGATTTGGAGGGTTAGCTTTTGAAGCTGAAGATGGTAAAAATTCTGTTTTTTCATTTATATCATGACCCCCATCTATTATAAGTCCTCCTTGATCAAAAGAGTATATTCCAACACCAGATGTTCCTCCTCTACCAAGAATTTTCCCTAATTCTACTCCATTTATTGATATTCCATTATATTCACATATTAATTTTGCAGTAGCTAAAGATATTTGAGTTCCAGAACCTAATCCTGAATGTGTTAGAAAGGCTTCATTAACATTAAAATGGAATCCATTGTTTATATTAAAATGTGAGATTATTTTTTCTGCAGAATCCTTTATTTTTAAAAGGCATTGGTTTTTTATATCATTATCTTTTATATTTTTGTTAAAATCAATACTTATTCCTTTTTCCAATGTTTCAGCTTCTAGAACAAAGTTTGGTTTAGATATTGTCAATCCAATGCCTCCATCACGTCTTCCATAAGACCCATTTAAATCTATTAATGCCATATGTATTCTCGATGGAGTTTTTATAATCATAAATCTGCTCCTTACAGTTAAGGGTTTTTATTTATTAAAAATTTATTTTTAATTAGTTTTATCTTTAATTTGTTATTTTTAATTATTTTTATTTCTTTCTTATTCTTATTTTCTTTTTACTACAATTTCTATTTCATTTCTATTTCATTTTTATTTCATTTTTATTTCTATTTTTACTTATTCCTATTTTTATTTATCTTATTTTCTTTTTTGTTTCTTATTTTTATACTTTATATTTCCTATATTCTTTTATATTTTATATATCTTCTATAGTTTTTACATTTCCTATATTTTTATATCTTCTATAGTTTTTACATTTCCTATATTTTTTATAATTTCTGTATTTTTTTATATTTTTCTAAATACTCTTTTATTTTTATTATTTTATCTTTTAATTTCAATTTAATCTTAAAATTATTGTATTGTATTAACTTTAATTTATTGTACTAATTTTAATAAATTATCTATTAATCTAAAAATCTAACTAGCTTTTTATGATTGTTTTATATGTTTGTACAATTAGTATAATTTCAATGATTTATATTAAAATTATTAATTATACTATATATATTAGATGAACAAAATCACAAAGTATAATAATGGAAATAATAATATTTAATTGTGTAATAAAAATTGTGTAAAGCTCTCACAGCTAATGATTATATTTTACCTTTGAGATAGTATGCTATTTTTATTCTTTTTTTATATATGTTTTGAATCTGTTAAAATAAATATTGTTGCTAATTTTAGTAACAAGACTATAGATTCCAATATGAGGAGTGATCATATGTCATATGTAAGTGATGTTTTAGAAGATTTGAAGAAAAAAAATGAAAATCAACCTGAATTTATTCAAGCTGCAACAGAGATTCTCGAATCAATAGAACCTGTATTTGAAAAACACCCCGAATATCAAAAAGCAGGACTTTTAGAAAGATACGTCGAACCAGAAAGAATTGTAGTATTTAGAGTGCCTTGGATTGATGATGAAGGTAAAGTACGTGTAAATAGAGGTTATCGTATACAATTCAATAGTGCTATTGGTCCTTATAAAGGAGGATTACGTTTCCATGAATCTGTGAATTTATCCATTATTAAGTTTTTAGGTTTTGAACAGATCCTTAAAAATTCTTTAACTGGAATGAATATTGGTGGTGGAAAAGGAGGTAGTGATTTTAATCCTAAAGGAAAATCTGATAATGAGATTATGAGATTTTGTCAAAGCTTCATGACTGAACTGTATAATTATATTGGTCCAGATACTGATGTTCCTGCTGGAGATATTGGTGTTGGTTCTAGAGAAGTTGGATTTTTATTTGGACAATATAATAGGATTTCAAATGAACACCATTGTGTATTAACTGGTAGTGGTTTAGAATATGGAAGTTCTCTTGTTAGAACTGAAGCTACAGGTTATGGGCTTGTTTATATTACAGAAGAAGCATTAAAACAGAGAGGAGATTCTTTTAAAGGTAAAACTGTTGTTGTTTCTGGTTCTGGAAATGTTGCTATTTATGCTGCTGAAAAAGCTATTATGTTAGGTGCAAAAGTTATAGCTATGTCTGACTCTTCTGGATATATTTATGATGAGAATGGTATTCAAATACCTTTTATAAAAGAAATTAAAGAAATTAATTATGGTAGAATATCTGAATACTTAGATTATTTTGATGATGAAACTTTGACTGCAGAATTTGTTGAAGGTAGTAATCATATTTGGAATCTTAAATGTGATATAGCATTTCCATGTGCAACTCAAAATGAGTTAGATGGGGATTCTGCTAGAAAACTTGTTTCTAATAATGTTAAATATTTATCTGAAGGAGCTAATATGCCCTGCACTCTTGAAGCAACAGAGATTTTGCAAAAAGCAGGGGTTGTTTATCTTCCAGGAAAAGCAGCTAATGCTGGTGGAGTAGCTACAAGTGCATTAGAAATGGCTCAAAGAAGTTCTAAGTTATGTTGGTCTTTTGAAGAAGTTGATTCAAGGTTAAAAGCTATTATGGTAAATATATATCATTGTATTGATCAAGCTGCTAAAGAATATGGATTTGAAGAAAATTATGTCATTGGATCTAACATAGCAGGTTTTATAAAAGTAGCTAATGCTATGATGGCTCAGGGTGTTGTCTAAAATCTTGAATATTATATCTTTATTATTTAATAATTTATTTTATTATTATTTTTATTACTTTTATTATTAATTTTTATTATTAATTTTTATTATTACTTTTTAGAATTATTACTATTTTTCAGAATTATTATTACTATTTTTTAATTATTACTTTTTATTATTAATTTTTAGTATTATTACCATTTTTTATCACTGATTTTTTTTATAATGGGGATTGTTTTTTTATATTTTTAATTTTTTCTTTTCAGTATATTTTAAAATTGTATTAAAGTATCCTTTCTTTTATTAAATTTTAAGTAAATAATCTTATAATATTTTACATATTTCTCCTATATTATCAATAATCTCAATATTAGAAGTATCCAACATTTTTTTGGTAATTATATGACTATCATCAGAATTTACTAGTATTGCAGACATACCTGCATTTACAGCTCCAATAATGTCAATTTCAGATTTATTACCCACCATAATACTATTTTCTGCCTTACAGTTCATTCTATTCAATGCTTCTTCAAATATTTTTTTTTCAGGCTTTTCAGATCCTACTTCTTCTGATGTAATAACCTCTTCAAAGAAATAATGAATATCAAGTCTAACTAGTTTTTCCCATTGTTTTATTGTTATACCATTAGAGATTACTCCTAATTTATATCCTTTATTTTTTAGATAGATAAGAATATTCATTGTTTCTGGAAATGGTCTAAGTAGGGCAAACTTAACATTGTGATATGTAACCATTCCTAAAGCAACTAATAAGTTATTTTCTTCACCACATATTTCTTTTGTAAGAACATTGAAGTGTTTATTATAATTTGAGCCTTTTTTTGAAATAATCTCTTTTAGTAAATTATATGTTTCTTCTTTATTTGAAGGCAAGCCATTTTCAATCATCACATCAATAGCTGCTTTTCTAGCTACCTCTGCAAAGCTTGAAGTATCTAATAATGTTCCATCTATATCGAAAAAAATTGCTTTATCCATTCTAACACCAAAATCCTTGCTTCAGCATATATAAATATTTAAAAAAATGAATCTAATGTTTTTTGTTTTTCTTTTTCTCCAAGTTCTTTTAATTTTTCTTTAGTATATCCAAATGATTCCATTATCCTAGAAACAGCTGGAATTATTTGATTATCAATATAATAATCAGAATCATAATTGTATTTTTCTGAATCTTCGAATGGTATTGCTCTTTGACTTATTGGACCTTTACCTTTGACTACTACATATTGTATTATAGTTCCTCTATCAATTTTCATTCCTTTATCTTCTAATCTTTGTGCAGCTACAACATGAGGTCCGATTTGTTTATAATCAGATAGTTTTTTGGTTATTTGTGTGTGAATAATCAGATCTTTCATATCAACATCACCAGATTTTACTTTTTTTAAGACTTTTCTTATAATCTGCACTGCTTTTTCAACATCACCATCTTTTAGTATAGCCATTAGTATTCCTTGTTGGGTATCTTTAGCTACTGGAGCCCAATCTCTTCTAACAAGTTCTAATCCTTTAGCTATGATCACTCCGTCTTCTATTACTGCATATCTTTTTTTTGTTACAAAGAACCCTCTTCTATAGAATCCTTCATATTCAAGTTCCATGCTTTCAGGTAGTGTTGCATTAAAATCTACAAGAAATTTATGTGCTTGAGATTTTATTTCCTCCTCAAGAGCTATTTGTTTATCAGTTTCAGTCACCATTGTAAAACACTTGATTTTAATAGTTCCATTTATTAAATTTATTCTAATAAAAATTTATTTATATAAAAATTTATTTATAGATATTCACATATTAGTTTAAACTTATTAATAGATTTAATCATACTTGTTAATAGATTTAGTTATATTATTACTAGATATATCCATATTATTTTTAATTATTATTGGATGTAGCTATATTATTTTTAATAATTATCAATAGATTTAGTCATATTAATTATTAATATATCTAATAATAATTATAGAAGTAGCTATTATCTAAAACTATTTATAGTTAATAAATTAATAGTATTTATTATATTAAATACTATTATAAAATAAGAAGAATTTTAAAAGCAAGAAATTTTTAAAATTGCTCCTATTTTGGTGCTCGTTAATATATAAGTTAATATATAATATTAATATATAAGTTAATATTAAAGTTTATATATGATAAAAACCAATATTTGGTTATCATATCTAAAAGACTATTTTTTCTTTTAAATTAAATCAAATGTAAGAAAAATATCAATAAAAATATCATAATATTTTAGTTATAATTATAAGTATTGGTATTTATTATCTATATTTATGGTTATTTTAGGTTTCTCTAAGAGTACTTAAATGATTTAAATAGGTCTTTTATATTGAATATTATTAGTTTACAAAATTTAATAAATAAAATTGTTTATAATAAATAAAATTAATTTTAATTAGGTGAAATAATGGCGATATCACAAGGAAAATCCACAAGAAAGTCAACTGGTGGAAGATACATAGCAAATCGTGGGAAAAGAAAATCAGAGCTTGGAAGAGAACCAGCTTACACTAAATTAGACGAAAAAAAATTGAGGAAAATCAGGACTCGTGGTGGAAACGAGAAATTGAGATTAGCTTCTGAAAATAAGATAAATGTTGTTAACCCAGAATCTAATAAATCTGAAACTGTTGAAATCATTACTGTACTTGAAAATTCTGCTGATCCCAACTATGTAAGAAGGAATATTATCACAAAAGGAGCTATCGTGGAAACTAGTGCAGGTAAAGCAAAAGTAACCTCAAGGCCTGGTCAAGACGGTATCCTTAATGGTGTTTTAGTCATTGAATAATGATTAGTCTTCTGATTCTAAAATAATAATATTAGAAGATAATTTAGAAGATAATTATATTTTTATAATTTATTAATATTTTTATAATCTTTTAATATTTTTATAATTTTTTTAATATATATTGTATTAAATCTACTTTTTTTATATTAAATCTATTTTTTATATTAAATTTGTATTAAATTTACTTTTATATACATTAAATTTACTTTTTTATTATATTAAATCTACTTTTTTAAATTATTTTATAATATATTAACTTATCTCTATTTTTATCAATAATTTATTCTATTTTTATATTCTATTTTTATAAAAATTATTTATAAAATTTTAAATAGTACAAAAATAATCATTAATATATCATAAATATTTATAAATATATTATAAAAATTTTAATTAAATTTTAACTTGAGGTAAAAATTATGCTTAGTGTTAATTTAGAAGCTAAAAAAACAGTAGATGCAATGATTGAAAAAGCTGATGAGCTTAATATAGCTGTTTCCAAATTAAATAATGGTGCAACCATTATTGATTGTGGTGTAAATGTAGCTGGAAGCTTAAAAGCTGGTGAATATTATACTAAAGTATGTCTTGGAGGATTAGCTGAAGTTGGAATTTCTATTCCTGGAGATTTATCTGAAAAATTTGCGCTTCCTTCTGTTAAGATTAAAACTGATTTCCCTGCTATTTCCACTCTTGGTGCTCAAAAGGCTGGGTGGTCTGTAAGTGTTGGTGACTTTTTTGCTTTAGGTTCTGGTCCTGCAAGAGCATTAGCTAAAAAACCAGCAGAAACTTATGAAGAGATTGGTTATGAAGATGATGCAGATATTGCAATTCTTACTCTTGAATCTGATAATTTACCTGGTGAAGATGTTGCAGAAGCCATAGCTAATGATTGTGGTGTTGATGTTAAAGATGTAACTTTACTTGTAGCTCCTACTTCTTCTCTTGTTGGATCTATTCAAATTGCTGGAAGAGTTGTAGAAAATGGTACTTATAAAATGTTAGAAGCTCTTCATTTTGATGTTACTAAGGTTAAATATGCTGCAGGAATTGCTCCAATAGCTCCAATCGACCCAGATGGTTTAAAGGCTATGGGTAAAACAAATGATGCTGTTCTCTTTGGAGGAAGAACTTATTATTATATTGAATCTGAAGAAGGAGATGACATTAAAGAATTAGCTGAAAAATTACCTTCATCTGCAGCTGATGGTTATGGAAAACCATTTTTTGATGTATTTAAAGAAGCTGAATTTGATTTCTATAAAATAGACAAGGGAATGTTTGCACCTGCTGAAGTTGTTATTAATGATCTAAGAACTGGTGAGTTATTTAAAGCAGGGTATGTAAATGTTGATCTTTTGAAGAAATCATTTGGTTTATAGTTTATTTATATAATTAAAATATAAATTTTATAATAGCTTCTATCTAAAGGAGTTATTTATATCTCTTTTTATTTTTTATTTTTAATTAGCAATATTCTTAATACTTATATTTTTAATACTTATATTTTTGATGTTCATATTTCTAATACTTGTATTTTTAATACTTATATTCTTAATATTCGTATTTTTAATACTTATATTTTTAATATTTATATTTTTAATTTCTTATTTTATTTTTCAATAATTATTTTTACTTTTAAAATTTTAATTTTTCATATAATTTTGATCTAAAAATTTAAATAATTAAAAAAACATTTATTAGTGTAATCTAGATAATTTGTTATTGTAATGTATAGAATTATTTTACTAAATTTCATTAACTAATTAAATTATTAAAAATAATATTAACATAATATAGATAATATCAATATAATCAATATAATATTATGATAATATTAAGTTATACTAAGATAATATTTGGTCTAATATAATATTTGGTGTTTATATGACAATTTTTAAATATGAAATAAGTTTGGACACATCCAAAAAAACTGAAATTATAGATATAACCTTAGATATTCAAGAAATTCTAACTAAAAGTAAACTAAACTCTGGAATAATTAATATATTTTCAAAACATTCAACTTCTTCAATAGTAATCAATGAAAATGAAGAAGGTTTGTTATATGATTTTGAATCTATTTTAAATAAAATTATTCCTAAAAATAATAGCTATAAACATGATTTTATTGATAATAATGCAGATTCTCATATTAAATCTTTATTTTTAGGCTCAAGTGAAACTATTCCTTTTTCAAATAACGATTTATCTATTGGTACATGGCAATCAGTTTTTTTTGTAGAATTTGATGGTCCAAGAACAAGAAAAGTTGAATTAACTGTTATTGGAGAATAACTATAAAAAATAAATATTTTTAATTAAGAATCTAACATAATATAAAAATTTAATATTATTAAATTTAATATTATTAAATCTAAGATTAATTAAATTTATATTATTTTTATATTAGTACTATTTTATTAATAACTATTTTAATGAAATTATCTATAAAAATCCTATTTCAAATGCTATCACTGGATATTCCAGCTCAAAATTATTAATTACTTCGGGAGATATTTCTCCAAAGAAACCAGAGACAGTACCGTTTTTACTAGTCCCTTTAATATTAGATACTCTTCCTTTAATGAAAGTAGAGTTATTTGATGGTGAAATTTCTATTTCATATCCTAAATTAGATAAAAGACTTGCTATTGTTGATTTAATTTCAGTAAAATTAGCTGTAGAATGACAAATGGCTCCTGCTAGTTTTTTAACAGTTTTAACATTTGTTTCTCTTGATTCATCAATATATAATGTGTCCCCTATTTCAAATATTTTTTGTGGAAGGTCTTCATGTTTATTATCCTCTAAAAATTCCATGAGACTATTTATTAAACTTTTTCTAATCATTGTTCTATCAATTGTAATTGGCTTAGATACTTGTACATGGTCATCTTCTATTTGTTTCATTTTTTCATAATGATTTTCTTCACTTGTTAACATTAAACTCATTATTTCTTGGAAACCAAGACCAATCATAATTTCACGAATGGTTTTTTCACCTTTAAACCAATTATTTTCATAAGCTATTGTTGAAACATTTGGAAGTTCTGCTTTAATTTTATTTATACAGTATTGAATAGCTACATTTTCAACTATGTCAACTTCATGAAGGATATCTATTCTGTATGAAGGAATTTCTACTTGAACTTCATTTTCATTTATAATTTTTGTATCCATCCTTGCTTTAAGCAATAACTTAGCCACATCTTCTGCATTAAGATTTACTCCACCAATAAGTTCATTACAAAAATTGACTCTTACTTTTCTAGTTTTTGGGCTTAAATCAGGAGTTGTAATTGTTTTGTCTTGGTAAACAATATCTAAACTTTCTATTTTCCCTCCAACTTCTCCAAATGAACTACAAATAATATTTAATGTTTGTTGAACTGCTTTTTCATCAGTTCCAGTCACATCTACAAGTATATTTTTTGTATCTTCTGTAAGTTTTGTTAATTCTCCATTTATAATTGGTGGCATGGATAATACTTTATCATTTTTATCAAGAATAATAGGATACTTATCGAATCCTGATATTAGCTTTGCATATTTCGAACCTTTTTCATGTTCGTCTAATATTTCCTTTGGAGTTAATTCATTTAAATGATCTAATGGAATAAAACTATTTTCAACTGGAGAACTTGCAATATATTTATAATCTCCATTAATAACATCTAAATTATGAATACCAATAGCTACTTTTTTTCTGTCTCTTCCAATAACCCAGTGTAAATTTTCTTGAAAGTCCATTATTTGTTTTAATTTCTCTCCATCAAATTTAACATCCTTAATTAATGCAAAAGCTATATATGGTCTAATATTTTCTATTTCTTTATCTACAAATACTTTTTCTCCAGAAGGTGAAACTTTATATTTAGGAAGGCCCATTTCTTGTGATATGAAACCTTTTAAGCTACGAGAAACTCCTTCTACTGATAACTGATCTGGACGGTTTGGAAAAAATTCAACTTTAATTGTTTCATCATCGAAATCTTCTATATCGCTTCCAAGCATAGGTAAAATATCAATTAGCTTATCATTTTCAATGTTAATTCCAAGCTCTTTTAAATCTTGATATTCAAATGTAATCACTGGCATTAATTATCTCCTGAAATAATTTTATTATATAATTTATTTTAATTATTATGATTGTATTTTAATTTTAATTATTTATTATAAAGTATGTTAATTTTTAATATATGTTGTTATTTTTTTCATTTTTTATTATTTTCTATTATTTTTTTCATTTTTCATTTTAATATTTTATTTTTTTATTTTCATTTTTTATTTTTTTTGAAAAATAAGGTTTAAAATAATTTATAATGAATATTTGATGTTTATTATAAAAATTTTTACTATAAAAAATATTTATTATGAAAATTATATTTTGAATTTAGTTTAAAATCCAAAGATACACATAAAGAATAGAGATTCAAAAACAAAGTGCAATGATCGATGTTCAAGATGAGTCATGTGTTTTATAGTTAAAGAATGAATAACATCAATAACAAAGTGGATTAATCCACCTAAAAAACCTATTTCAAGTGAGAAAAAGACTATTGATAATACAAAAAAATGAAATACTGCTTCTAATCCTTCATGAACTAACCATGCTTGGAAATTAGAATAAACCATTTCCTGAACTAGACCTCCGAATATTATGTAAAAATCGTGAAGGAAATTCCACATGACTATGCTGTGCAATTCATCGCTTATAGCTAATACAATAGCTATATAGAACCATAATAATTCCATTCTTTCACCATTAGTTATCTATAATAATATTTGATTGTTTATAATCATATTTAATTATTTTATTTAGTTATTTATAATCATATTTGCTTAGTCATTAATCATATTTAATTATTTTATTAGTTATTTTAATCATATTTAGTTATTTATAATCATATTTAATTTACTTAATTTAATTTATATTATTTTGAATAAGCTTAATGAAATTATTTATAATTCCATATTATTTTTATATTATTAGGACTTAAAATAAAAGTATATTAGACTCATTATCTATATTATTTATAATAATTATAGTTATTCATTTATTAATTAAAATATTTTTCCATAATTATGATATTATTATATATTGTTATGATATTATTTAGTATGTTAATTAGTTATAAGTATAAAATATATTAAATTAAATATTAAAATATAATATTAATATTTTAAAAATATTTAAAAAAATTACTAAAAATTAGCTGAAAATTAGTTAAAACTAGTTAAAAAATAGTAATATTAATATTCATCGAATTGCAAACTTTATTAGATTATTCTTAAATATTTATCAAATAATAAATTTATAGAAATAATACAATTATAGAAATTAATACAGTTATAGAAACAATACAATATGGAGAAGATACATGACAATAGACAACATTCCTAAAGATTATGATCATAAAAAAGAAAAAGAATGGCAAAAAAAATGGGATGATGATCAAATTTATAAATTCCTTGGTAATGGAACAAAACCAAGGTATATAATTGATACTCCTCCTCCTTATCCAACTGGTTCTATTCATATGGGTCATGTATTAAATTGGGTTTATATTGATATAAATGCAAGATACAAACGTTTAAAAGGTTTTGATGTTTTATTCCCTCAGGGTTGGGATTGTCATGGTCTTCCAACTGAAGTTAAAGTTGAAGAAAACAATAATATTAAGAAAAATGATGTTTCAAGAGCAGAATTTCGTAATATGTGTGTAGATCTTACAAAAGAAAATATAGCTCTTATGAAAAATCAGATGAAGTCTATAGGATTTTCTCAAGATTGGTCAAGAGAATATATCACTATGACTCCTGAGTATATGAGAAAAACTCAAACTTCTTTTCTTCAAATGTATGAAAAAGGTTTAATATATCAAGGTATTCACCCTGTTAATTGGTGTCCTCGCTGTGAAACAGCTATAGCTTTTGCTGAAGTTGAATATAGTAGTAATGATACTTTTTTAAATTATGTTAAATTTCCATCTGTTAATGAAGAAGCTGATAATATTGAAGATTCTACTTCAAATAAAAATTCTGATTCAGATGAAAATGGAGTTTTAATAGCTACAACCCGACCTGAACTCATGTCTGCTTGTGTAGCTGTTGTTGTTAGTCCTGATGATGATAGATATACAGATATTATTGGAAAAGAGGTTGAAGTTCCGCTTTCAAAACAAAAAGTTAAAGTTATAGCTGATAATGAAGTTGATCCTGAATTTGGTACTGGTGCTGTTATGGTTTGTACTTTTGGGGATAAAACTGATGTTTCATGGGTAAATAAACATAATCTTGATATTATTGAAGCAATTGATGAAAAAGGAATTATGACTAAATCTGCTGGAAGATATGAAGGAATGACTTTAAAAGAATGTAAGTTAGCTACTGTTGATGATCTTAAAGCAGAGGGGTGTATTGTTAAACAGGAACCTGTTGATCAAAATGTTGGTCAATGTTGGAGATGTAAAACTCCTATTGAAATTTTGGTTAAAAAACAATGGTTTGTAGCTGTAAATAAATTAATCGATGATATTAAGTCTGCTACTAATTCTATGAATTGGGTTCCAGATCATATGAAAAGCAGACTTCTTAATTGGGCTGATTCTATGGAATGGGATTGGTGTGTTTCAAGACAAAGGATATTTGCTACTCCTATCCCTGTTTGGTTCTGTAAAAAATGTGCTAAAGTCCATCTTCCAAATATTGAAGATTTGCCTGTAGATCCAACTCAAACACAACCATCAATTGAATGTGATTGTGGTTCTCGTGAATTTAGAGGAGAGGAGGATGTGCTTGATACTTGGATGGATAGTTCTATATCTCCATTAAATATTGCTGGATGGCCAGATCCAAGTTTTAAAGATAATTTTCCTGCTGATTTACGTCCACAAGGTCATGATATTATTCGTACATGGGCTTTTTATACCACTCTTAGAACATTAGCTTTAGTTGATGAAAAACCATTTGATGAGATTGTCATTAATGGTATGGTATTTGGAGAAGATGGTTATAAAATGAGCAAATCTCGTGGAAATGTTATAGGTCCTGAAGAGGTTATTGAAGAGTATGGTGCAGATGCTCTTAGAACTTGGGCAGCTAATAGTGTTCCAGGTTCTGATGTTCCTTTTGATTGGAAAGATATTAAATATGGTTATAAATTCCTTAGAAAATTTTGGAATGCTTTTAGATTTATTAGTATGCATATTTTTGATGAAAATATGTCTAATGAAAATATAAATATTGTCAATAATGGATCTAATAACGCTATTAAAGATAAATTAATGCCCTTAGATAAGTGGATACTTTCAAAGTTAAATAATCTTAATAAAGAGGTTACTGAAGCTTTTGAAACTTATAATTTTGCAACAGCTATTAATTCAATTGAAAAATTTGTTTGGCATGATTTTTGTGATGAATATATTGAAGCTGTTAAATATAGGCTTTATAATGATGATGTAACTAGAGATTCTAGAATTACTGCTAAATATACTTTAAAAACTGTTGTTGAAACTTCTTTAAAACTTCTTTCACCTATTACTCCTCATTTTGCTGATGAAGTATATCAATATTTTGAAAATACTAATAGTATAAATATTATTAAATGGCCGAAATTAGATGAAGATCTTATTGATGATGTTTTTGAAGATAATGGTCAATTAGCTATTGAAACTATTGGAGAAATTAGAAGATTTAAATCTTCTTCTAAAATTCCTCTTAATGTTCCTCTATCTGAAGTTAATATTTACACTAATGAAGATTTAAAGGCAGTTTATGAGGAATATATCGATGATATTAAAGGGACTTTAAAGATTCATAAACTTGACTTGTTAGTTGGAAAACCTGATATTCATGAAAAGGTTGTTGAAGTTACTCCTGCTATGGATAAAATAGGTCCTCAATTTAAAGGAGATGCTCCAAAAATTATCAAATATTTAACATCTAATGATCCAGAAGAGATAGCTAATTTATTAGAAGAAAATGAAGAAAAAGGAAATAATGGTCAAATAACGATTGGAGACAATGTTATAACTAATGAACATGTTAATATTGTAAAAGAAGTTGTTGGTAAAAGTGGTAAAAAGGTTGATGTTGTTCAATCAGATAATTTAGATGTTTTATTTGAAATAATTAAATAAGTTTATTATATTTTTATTATATCTTTATTATATTTTTATATATAATTATAATATACATTATAATAAGTCTTAAATTAATAATATAAATTATTATAAATTATAATAAATTATAAGTTTATAATTATGTTATAATAGATTATAAATCTATAATATTCAATATAATAAATTATAGTTTCATGATATAGATCATAGTTTCATAATATAGATTATAGTTTTATAATATACATTATAATACATTGAATCAAAATTTTAGATGATTTAGATGATTTTAAAAGTAAAAAAAGTTTCAGATGTTGGAGGAATTGTTAAAGCACCTCCTTCTAAAAGTTATACTCATAGGGCTATAATCATAGCTTCTTTTGCTGAAGGTACTTCTTGTTTATATGACCCTCTTTCTTCAGAGGATACTCTTGCTTCAGTTAATGCTTGTAGAAATTTTGGTGCAGATATAAATACGTCTAACTTTAATTCTCTTGGAAATAATCCTAATTCAGATAGCTATTGGGAAATTAAAGGGATTGGTAAGGGAAATATTGAAAATCTTTCCAATACTCCAATTGATTTGAAAAATTCTGGAACTACTCTTAGAATAATGACTTCTTTAGCTGGTCTATCTAAAAATAAAACAATATTTACTGGTGATGAATCTCTTAAAACACGTCCTATGGATATGCTTCTTGAAGCTTTAAAACCATTAGGAGTTGATGCAAAATCCATCCTTAAAAACGGAAAACCTCCTATTGAAGTACGTCCTGGTTTTATTGGTGGAAAAACATCTATTGATGGCAACGTTAGCTCTCAATTTATTTCTTCTCTTTTAATTGCAGGGACTATCTCTGAAAAAGGCATTAATCTTGAAGTTAAAGGAGATTTTATATCAAAATCATATGTAGCTATGACCTTGGATGTTATGGAGAAGTTTGGAGTTGAAATTGAAACAGACCTTTTTACTAAGCATGAAAATTGTGATCTTATTGATAAAAAATGTTCATCAACCTTTTTTTCTATTAAACCTCAAAAATTCACTGGTATTGATTATGTTGTTGAGGGAGATTATTCTTCTGCATCATACCTTTTAGGTGCTGTAGCTATTTTAGGTGGGAAAATAACAGTTAAAAACTTATTTAAGAATTCTAAACAGGGAGATAAATTAATTTTAGAAATTTTAGAAAAAATGGGTTCTAAAATTACTAGTGATAGTGATTCTGTTACATTAACTTCTGATGGAAATCTTAATGGTATTGAAATTGATTTACATAATGCTCCTGATCTTCTTCCAACTGTTTCTGCTTTAAGTGCTTTAGCTAATAGTAATACTTTAATTACTGGTGTTAAACATGCTAGGTATAAAGAAACAGACAGAATAGCTAAGTGTGCAGAGGAACTTTCTAAATTAGGTTGTAATATTAAAGAAAATGAAGATGGTATGGAAATTATTAGTGGGGTAAATTTAGAAAAATCAATTTCAAATAAGGTTACATCTCATAATGATCATAGATTAGCTATGGCTTTTAGCTTAATAGGACTGAAACATGAAATATTTATTGAAAAAGGAGATGTGTTTAATGTTTCTTTCCCTAATTACATTGAATCGATGGGTGAAATTGGGATAGAAATAGATTTGCTTGAAGATGAATGTATTTAATATTAAAATAGCTAAGTAAACAGTTAGGTGATTATATTTCTAAATCTAAAAATAATAATTTGTCTTTAAAAGTAGAAAAAATAATGAAAGAGCTTAATAATTTATATACTCTTCGTGTTTTTGAAGATAGGGATCCATATAGGGTTTTAATCAGAACAATTCTTTCTCAAAGAACAAAAGATGCAAATACTGATAAAGCTACAAATCAACTTTTTTCTAAATATAAAGATATTCATGAAGTTGCTGATGCTCCAATAGAAGATATTGAAAAGCTTGTTAAAAGTGCAGGTTTTTTTAGAGTTAAGGCTAATAGAATAAAAGAAGTTTCACATATTATATTAGATTATTATGGTGGAATAGTTCCAAATAATATGAAAGAACTTCTTGAACTTCCAGGTGTTGGTAGAAAAACAGCTAATTGTGTACTTGTTTTTGCATTTCAAGAACCAGCTATTCCTGTAGATACTCATGTTCATAGAATACCTAATAGGTGGGGAATTGTTAATACTAAAACTCCTGAAAAGACAGAAGAAGAATTAATGAAAATTGTTCCAAAAAATCTTTGGATTGAAATGAATGATTTAATTGTTCAATTTGGTCAGACAATTTGTAGACCTATTAATCCATTGTGTGATCAGTGTCCAATTTCTGATTTATGTGAATACTATCATTCTTAATGTTCTATAAAATAGATTATAATTAATTGAAAATCTATACTATAATTTTTTATAATATTTTCTAGTTTTTTTAATATATTTAATTTTTATAACATTGATACTTATTTTTAACAAATACTCTTTTTTTAAATTCGATGTAATGATTATGGAGAACTCTAAAAAATATTTTACATAGAAACTTTATTCTAGATATTAAACTTTCAAAAAAGGAAATTTTTAGATTATACTATGATTTAGTGGACAAATAATTATTATAAAAATACATAAAAATTTCTTATTTAAGTTTCGATTTTATTTAATTCGTACATAATTTTTTTATAATATTTTTTAAATCATCAGAGTTATTTTTTATTTATTATTTTTTATATTCGTGACTTTTTTTATTTGTGACTTTTTTTATATAATCCATGTAATTTTAAAAATTTCCGTTATGTTTATATATTACTTTTTCAAATATTATAATTGTAAAAAATAGTAAATGTTCACTTTGTAGTTAATTTTTTATTAATATTTTAGTGGAAATTTTTCATGAAAAAAGTTTAAATTAAAAAAGAAGGTGTTAAATATGGTATTAAGTGGAGTATATTATTTCAACTGAAAGTCATATTTTTGGATATAAAATTATAGGAACAAAAGGTTTTGTGTATGGTTTAACAGTTAGAAGTAAGGCTGTTATTGGAGAAATTTCTGATGGACTTAAAAATATTGTGAGTGGAAAAAATTTGAGCTTATATTAAAATGATGGAAGAAACTCGTGAAGAAGCTCTTGAGAATTTAATAAAACAGGCTAATGAATTAGATGCAAATGTATTATTTTCTGTTAAATTTGATTCTAATAAATAATTGGGTGAAATTATGGATATTAAAAAAAAAATTGAAGGTAATAAGCTAGTGATTAAAGTTGATGGTAGATTGGATACAAACAATTCTCCTAAATTAGAAGAAGAATTAAAGAAAGATCTTCCAGAAACTAAAGAATTAGTTTTTAATTTTGAAGATTTAATGTATATATCAAGTTCAGGACTTCGCGTTATTCTTTCAACGCAAAAAATTATGAATAAACAAGGATCTATGGTTATTGAAAATGTCCATGAGTTAGTAATGGAAGTTTTCGAAGCTACAGGCTTTTCTGACATCTTAACAATTAAATAATATTAATTAGCTTTGATTAAATAGAAATTAGAAATAATAGATGTGAAAAAATGGATATTTCAAAATTAACACCAGCAGGACAAAAAAACTTAAATGATATTTCTGAAGGAAAATCTATTTATGAAAATCTTTTGATAATGACTAATAATCCAATGGAACATAATGAAAAGTTTTTAATGCAATTATTAGAAGATAATAAAAATACAGTTTATGGAAAGAAATATGGTTTTGGAAAAATTAAATCTATTTCAGACTACCAATCAAAAGTTCCAATAACAGAATATGATGATTATATTGAGTATATAATCCCTATGAGTGAAGATGGAGTTAAAAATTTAATAACTTCTTATGAAGTAGATCATTATTCAAAATCATCCGGAACATTAGGAAATCCAAAAAAAATCCCACTATCTGTCAATGCACAAAAAATAATGTATGAATACACACTTTTATATACTATGGCAATGATTTCAAGTGAAATAGGCATAAATTGGGTTGATAGTCGTGCATTGAATCTAGTTGAACTATCTATTGAAACATTAAAGTCCGGTGCAACATATGGGGCATTGTCTGCAAAATTTATGTTAAATTTTAAAGAAGTTTTACCACTAATTTATACTTCTCCTTTTGAGGCTTTTTTTCCAGAAATTGATACAAATACCAGATATCTCCATTCTCGTTTTGCATTAATGGATAAAAATATTAATATGGGTCAAGCTGCATTTTATAATTTCTTTTTAGAGATAATTAGATATATAGAAAGTAATTGGGAACTTTTAGTTAGGGACATTGAAAATGGCACTATTGATGAAAGTATAAAAATGTCTAATGAAGTTAGAAAAAAAGTTTTAGAAAAAATTAATCCTTTACCTGATAGGGCTAATGAGTTTCGTGAAATTTTTAAAGATGGATTTGATAAACCAATTATTCCAATCATATGGCCAAATATGTCTTTTTTAGTTGGAATTGGTACTGGTGGATTTTCAAACTACACTAAAAAAATAAGAGAAATTTATGGAGGTAATAATTTTAAATTCTGTTTAATGGGATTATCTGCTTCTGAAGGGAATTTTTCAGTTCCTTATGAATTAGAAAATCCTAACTCACTTTTACTTCCTGATAGTATTTTTTATGAATTTAGACCAGTCCATGATGATAATATGGATAATATTTTAACATTAGATCAATTAAAAGAAGGAGAAGACTATGAACTTATTATAACAAATCTTTCAGGTTTTTATAGATATAGAATGCAAGATGTTATTCGTGTAACAGGCAAGTATAATAATATGCCAACAATCCAGTTCTTATATAGACTTAATCAAACAGTTAACTTAGCTGGAGAAAAAACTACAGAAATGGTTTTAAGTAATACTCTTCAAAGAGCTGAGGAAAAATTCAATTTTGACTTAGTAGAATTTTCTATATATCCTGATTCCGATGCAAGTCCTCCAAAATATGTATTTTTAATTGAAGCATTGAATATTCCTGAAAATGTTAAAAAAGAGGATATAAAAAATTTTATTGAGGAAGATCTTTCAAAATCAAACCCATCTTTTGGTGATAAGATTAAAAAAAGGATTTTAGGAAAAATAGAGCTAGATTATTTACAAGAGGAAACTCATTTGTTATATCGTGATTTAATGATAATGAAGGGTATTTCTTCAGCACAATTAAAACCTCCTCGTGTTATAGTTAATGAAGTTCAGAGAAAATTCTTCTTTGCATTGACTGAATAATTGAATTTTTCATTTAATAGTAATTTATGGAGTGTATTGTCTTGGTTAGCTACATTGATATTATTTCTAAAAGAAATGAAAGTATTCCTAATGTTTTATCTGAGTTAAATAATAATTTATTATATTTATCTTTTAAAGAATTTTTAAATGATCCTTGGATTATTCAAAAAAAAACTCTAAAAGATATTGTTAAATGTGCAGAATCAAGTGAATTTGGGAAAAAACATTCTTTTGAATCCATAGAATCAATTGAAGATTATAGAAAAAATGTTTCGATTTCAGAATATCTTGATTATACTCCCTATATTGAAAAAATGAAGAAAGGTAAAAAGGATGTTCTTTTTAATGGTAAAACAGATTCTTTTGTTGTATCTTCTGGTACTACAGGTAAAATGAAATATTTCCCTGATAGTAGAAATGGAGTTTTATCTAAAAATTTAATTATGAAATTAAGATCAATCCAGCTATCACTAATGTGCCCTGAATTATTAGAAAGTAGTTCTAATATTCTTGGTATCACTAACTCATCAAATTATGGTAAAACTGAAGGGGGGATTCCTGTTATGGCTGCTTCAGGCCAAGGAATAAATACATATGTCGATGAAGAACATGATAATAATGATAATAATAATTGTGATAGTGATAATGGTTTTGATAAAAATAATTTTAAAGATAATAATGAAGATAAAAGAGGAGAAAAAGACAAAATTTTAGATATTAAGATGATGCTGCCTCAAGAATTAATTTCTGCAAAAGATATTGGTTCAGATGATATGAATTATTTAATGGCACTTTTTGCATTATCAGAAGAAAATCTTAACTGTGTTGTTTGTAATAATTTAGCTCATTTTAATTTTTTACTAAAACAAATTAAAAATAATACTGAAAAGATGATTAATGATTTAGATAAAAAAACACTTTCTGTAGATATTGATAATGATTTAAAAAATCTTCTTTTATCAAAACTTCCAGAAAATAAAGATAGAGTAAAAAAATTAAGAAAAATATATTCAAAAGATTTTTCTCTTCCTTTAAAAGATATTTGGCCTTGTTTTACCGCAGTTGGATGTTGGTTATCTTCAAGTGTGGGGCGTGTAGCTTTTGATATGCGAAAAGATCTTCCAAAAAATATTAAATATCTAGAATGGGGGTATGGTGCTAGTGAAGGAAAATTTAATGTACCTTTCGAGGTTAATGTTTCTGGAGGACCAGTAGTTCCTTTTTCATGTTTTTTCGAGTTTTTAACACTTGATAAAAAAAGAGTTTTAACTTTAAATGAAGTTGAGGAAAATAATTTCTATGAACTAATTATTACAACTTATTCTGGTCTATATCGTTATAATATTCATGATATTGTTTCTATAAATGGTAAAACTTTTAAAACTCCTAATATAGAATTTGAATGCAAATCTAATGAAAATATCATTTGTAATGGCACTAAATTTTATGTTAACACATTTAATAATATTATTAAAAAGATTGAAAAGGAAACTAATGAATTTGTTAGCTTTTTCCAATTGTTTATTAAAAATAATAGAATATCATTCATCATAGAACCAAAAAATGAAAATTTTGATATAGGCACTTTTAAGAATATTTTAATGAAAAATTTAGATAAAATTAATATTAAGCTAGAAAATGTATATATTATGAAAAAAGGATATAGGGATAGTCTTTTTGTAAAAGAAGTTTGTCCTGGAAAAACTATTACTTCAACTAAATTATCTACAATTCTTGATAAAAAATTGGACGAAGATTTTATAAGGGAAATAATATAACTTTAATATGGATTTATGAAATGTTTTAGACACTATAAGGATTTTATCATGAAAAATAAACTAACTAATACCTATTTAATTTCAAAATCATTCAAATCATATATTTTTGTTTCAATTATGGGCTTAATTTCTGCTACAATTGGAATGGTCATCGATGGACTATTCGTAGGAAATTTAATTGGAATTAAGGGAATGGCTGCTTATGGGATTGCATCTCCTTTTTTTATATTTTTAGCAGCAATATCTACTATTTTTGCAAATGGTGGAACTATTTTATCTTCTAATTATATTGGAAGAGAAGAAAAAGATAAAGTTAATCTCAGTTTTACTTTAACTTGTTTTATCGCAGCAGTGACTTCAATAGTAATAATGTTTTTATCTCCTTTTTATGTTGAATGGTTATCTGTTATTTTAGGAGCTAAAGGAAATTTAATCCCACTAACTGCTGATTATATATTAGGTTTTACTATTGGTACTTTTTCATTAGTTTTTTCCCAAGTATTATTTTCATATACTAGATTGGACAATTCTCCGAATTTAGGTCTTATTTCTGTATTGATAGCGACAATTATTAATGCAGTTTTAGATTTTGTATTTACAGCTATTTTTGGATGGGGAATGTTTGGAATTGGAGTTGCAACGACTATTGGCTACTTTTTTGCAGTAATTTCCTTGTTAACTCATTTCTTTTCTAAAAAAAATAATTTACATTTGATAAGATTCAACAGCTTTAAAGAAGTTATTAATATATTGAGGATAGGATTACCTTCAGCATTAAATAGGGTATTCACAATGGTTCGAACCATTATTACAAATTATTTAGCTATATTAATTGGCGGCACTATTATTATGGGTGCTTTATCTATACAATCTAATGTTAATCAGCTTTTAAGTTCAGTAGCTATGGGAATTGGAATGACAACTATGTTGCTTGGAGGCGTTTTCTATGGTGAAGAAGATAAAAGATCTCTTAAAGACCTTTTAACGATTTCTTTAAAATGGGGTTTATTAATTATAATAATGATTTCGATTTTAGTAATTATATTTGCTCCATTTATAGTGGCTGCTTTTGGTTCTAATCCTGAAATTTTACCAGTAGCAACACATTCTCTTAGGTTGTTTGCCTTATCACTCCCACCTTCATTAATTGGTGTTATTTTCTTAAATTTTTATAGCTCAATAAACAATATTTATATGGCAAACTACATTGCATTTGCTCATAGTTTACTATTTATTTCTTTATTTGCATGCATTTTAACTCCATTTATTGGAGCTAATGGTATTTGGCTTTGTTTCTTTTTAGGAGAAACGACTACTATATTAGGTCTTTTTATATTAATTAAATTTAAATCAGGAAAATGGCCAAGAACAGCAACTGATTTTTTAATGTTGGATAATGACTTTGAAAGCAATATTAAAGATAGTTTTGAAATTTCTCTCGAAAATGATATGGATCAAGTAATAGAATTATCTAATAGAGTTCAATCATTTGTAGATAAATATCCCAATCATGAGGATAAATTATTTAAAGTATCATTGTGTGTTGAAGAGATGGTTGGAAACATTGTAAAACATGGTTTTGATTCATCAAAAACTCATTATATAGATATTAGAATTATTTTAGTAGAAAATGATGTTATTTTCCGTATTAGGGATGATGGTAAACAGTTTAATCCAATAGAATATGGAAATAAAGATAATAGCTCTGAAAATGCTCTGGGTATAGCTATGGTAAGAAAAATTGCTAAAAATATGGAATACAGAAGTACAATTGGATTAAATAACTTGACTATAACGATATAATTATAGTTTAATTATAGTTATAAATTATAATATATGTAGCATATTTGATAATTAATGATACTTAATATAAATGTCAAAAGAGGGTAGTAATTATGGATAAACTTATTGTTCATGCAGAAATCGAGAAATTAGATAAAGTATTGGATTTTATTAGTAATCAGTTAAAAACATATAATTTTTCAAAAAAGTTTGAAATACAATTAGAACTTGCTACAGAGGAAATATTTGTTAATATAGCTAATTATGCTTATAAAAAAGACTCTAAAAATAATGAAGTTGCTATATATTCGTTTTTTAATGAAGATAACTCAACATTAACTGTTAAATTTGTTGATAATGGAATTCCTTTCAATCCTCTTGAAGAAAAAATTCCAAATACAACTTTAGATTCTGAAATGCGAGAAATTGGTGGGCTGGGGATATTTCTTGCAAGAAGAAATGTTGATGAGATTAATTATCAATATAAAAAAGGAAATAACGTTTTAACATTTAAAAAACTATTAAAATGAATTAAGAACTAACATTTTAATTATTATATAAAATTTAGAAAGTAAAGAATCAAATTTCATTTATTAATATGTTATTATTAAAATAAATAATATTTTACTATTAATAATATTCTAATAATTATTTAATTTAAAGGTTTAAAGGGATTGAACTTAAATGAATATAGATGAATCTAGGCTAAATTATGATAGTTATAGTTCGAAACTAATTATATTAATAATTTGTTCAATTATTTTCATTATAATAGCCATTCCTTTTCGTTATTTCTTCCCAGTTTTAAATATATCTCAATTAAGACCTTCAAGTGCTTTACCTCCTGCTTTTGGAATGATGTTTGGATTCTGGGGTGCATTAGGAGCAGCTCTTGGAGATTTAGTTTCTGATATAATTATTGGATATCCTTTAGTTATAGTGGTCTTTGGTTTTATTGCTAATTTTTTGTTTGGATATATTTCTTATAAATTATGGTATAGTTTTAATATAGGGGATAAACTTACTAAACCTAGGTTAGATACATTAAATAATCTTTTAAAATTTATTATTGTGATTACAACAACATCTTTAATAATGACTGCCTTATTATCTTTTTTATTAGAATCAGTAGGAATTTTAAGTTTTGTTTCTTTACAAACTTTAATATTTTTATTAGCTAACTTTGATTTTTCCATGATTTTGGGGATTCTGATTATTTCAATTGCTAATATCTATGGAATTAAAATGTATTCTCCAAAACAAAAAAAAGCATTTATTAATCCTAAAGTATTCGATTTTTCATTAGGACTAGCTGCTTTAATAGGATTATCTTATTTTTTATATTCAATATTTAATGGATCTTGTGTATATGGTTTATATATAGGGATTATATTTTATGTTCTTATTTTCATTTACATTTTTAAACCATTTAATAAAAAAATTAATACTGAAAACAAGGAAATAACTTTAACAGAAAAGTTCATATTAGTATTTATACTAACTGGTACGATAATTTCTATTTTAACAGGAATTGAAGGGTTTTATTCTATTCAAATTACTCAAAATCAATTAATAAACTTTTGGAATCATTTCTATATGAATATGAGTTTCATTATTATCATATTTTATATTTTTTTCATTGGATTTTTATACTATATTGAAAAAAACATTACTAATCCTATTGAATCTATTTCTAGTTCTGTTAATGAATATACAAATAGTAAAAATAAGATTGAAGATTCTAATAATATAGTAAAAAAATTAAACAGTCTGCAAAATAAACAAATTGAAATTGAAATTTTGGTAGAATCATTTGAACAAATGATTAAGGATTTAAAATTATATATGTTGGATTTAAAAAATATTACTGCAGAAAAAGAAAGAATTAATACAGAATTGAATATTGCAACTAATATTCAAAAATCCATACTTCCAAAAGAATTTTTAACATCTCAAGGAAATGGAAAATTTGATATTTCTGCAACTTCATATCCTGCAAAAGAAGTTGGAGGAGATTTCTATGATTTCTTCTTCATTGATGATGATCATGTAACTATTGTTATAGGGGATGTTTCAGGTAAAGGTATTCCTGCAGCACTATTCATGATGTTATCTAAGACTCTTATAAAGAAAGAAGCATTATATGAATCAAATCCTAAGAATATATTTAAAAATGTTAATAATCAACTTGCAAGAGATAACTCTGAAAACATGTTTGTAACTGCCTGGATGGGTATTTTAGAGATAAAAACTGGTATGCTCACTTATGTAAATGCAGGACATAATCCTCCTTTACTGAAAACTTCTTCAAGATATAAACCACTTAAATCCAAACCAAACTTTGTTTTAGGGCCAATAGATGATATTGATTATACTCAAAATGAAATAAAGCTGGAAAAAGGAGATAGAATATTTTTGTATACTGATGGTATAACAGAAGCTATTAATAGTAAAAAAGAGTTTTTTGGAGAAAAAAGTTTAATAAATATATTGAATAACTCAGATTTACCTATACGTGATTTATTAGTGAAAGTAAAAGAAGAATGTGATGAATTTTCTAAAAATCTTGAGCAATTTGATGATATAACTATGCTGATTTTAGAATATAAAGTTTGAATTTAAAATATTATTTAATAAATCAATGTTTTTTTTGAATTCTTATCCTTAATTAAAAATTGATTAAACCAAAGAAATTATCTATTATTGATTCAATTTTTCTAAATGTTTGTTTATTAACATAGAATTTAATATTGTATATAAAAACAATAAGAAATAGTTAAAAATAGTTTGTTATGAAAAAATATTTATATTTCATCCATGTTTGAAATTTCTTCTGCAAAACTACCCAATACTTCTTTTAATAAACCTTCTATAAACTTTATGGAACCTGCGACTTCATGTCCACCACCATCTATTCCAGCTTCTGGTATTTTTTCTTGAAGCTTCCATATGATTTCATTTAAGTTAAAACCAAACTTTTTATGTATAACTTCTGTTGCTCTAATCACTCCAAAATCAGGTCCATAACAGAGTGTTATTATTGGTGTTTTATCTCCAAGATCTTTTACATATTTGTCATGAACAAATCCACAAGTCTTTCCTGGAGCAGGAAAAGTAAATTTATGAGCATACTTTTCAACATCAAGAACATTGAAATGTATTCCATTAGGAAGTTTTTCTTCTTTTACATTTGGAAGTGTAGCTTTTAATTGTGTAGCTATTCTTTTATTATACTCTTTATATAATGCATTAACAAGCTTTTCATGCTTATCAATATTATCAACTGCAAGTATTGTATCCATGATTCCTCTACCATTCATGAATCTTAAAAAGTATGCTTCAAAATCAACACAAGCAGCTATTTTATCAAGGTCTTCTCTACTAAAACCTTTTTCTTCAGCTAATTCTATATATTGTTCTGCTTCATTTGATTCTGCATGGTCACCAAGTGCAGCTACTCCTGGAAGGTGACTTATGAGTTCTTTTATTTCAGGATTAATTATATTAGCTACTTCAACAGCTAATGCTCCTGCAGTAATCTGTGAGTCTCCTCCAACAAGATATGGGTTAACATGAGTATCTACAAACTCATCTACTTCTACTTTCCCATCTTTTACTTCGCCTGGGAAGTGATGATCGATTACAACAATCTCAATATCATATATTTTAGCTTTCATAAGTGCGAGAACATCTTCTTCTGTTGAACCATTATCTAAAAGCACAATAAGGGGTAATTTTTGTCCATGTCTTTCCAAATCTTCAAGAGCAAAAGAAAGGTCTTTTATAACATCTTCAAGCTCATAAAATGGGGCTTTACTCGGCGATCTTCTGAAATAATGCCATTCTGCATCAGTACTTGGGCTTATTTCTCTAAGTAATGGGATAACCGCTTTTTCCATAGCTACTCCTGCAGATATTCCATCTGCATCTGCATGATGTCTAAGTAAAATAGTTCTACCGTCCATTATAGCTTTTCGTATTGTTTTTGCAGCTTCTCTCATTTTTGGTTGTAATTTATCTAATATTGGACTTTTAATTAGTGTTGGTACATTTTCAGGTTCTGCTTTTTCATCTAGTGCTTTTTCAATTATTTGACGGATTTTATCTTCTTTTTCACCTTCTAATTTTTCTATTATTTCAGATTCGATTTGAATTTTACCACTATGTTGATTCACTTCCCCCATTACTTCAACAATGTCTCCGGTTTCAATGTGTGGATAAACTCTAACACCTGCTTCATCAAATGCAGCTGCCCATGTAATAGCTGTTTCATCAGTAATTGTGAAAATTGTTGGTCCTGAAGTTTGTTGTATTTGTATAATTTCTCCTTCTATTCTAACAACTTTTCCTATATCTTTGTTAGTAAGAGATCCTATTTGGCTTCTGGAGATATTCTTCTTAACTTTCTCTATTTCTATATCTCCAATTATGTTAGCTGGCCCCATATCTACTTCTCTTTTGTGAGGCTTAATTTCAGTTATTTTTACAAATATTTCATCTCCAACTGAATAATTTGGGTTTCCAGTTCTCATCAAACCCCAAACTTGATTGTTTAAACTAACAAATACTCCATACTTTTCTACTCTTGTAATTTTTCCTTTATAGATTAAACCTATTTCTAAATCTTCCATCTCACAAAGAGGATCTAATACAAATACTTTTGTTGGTTTTTTTCTAAGTTCTTCTTCTAGCTTCATTTTTTCTAATTCCTCTTTTTCTTTTATTTCTCTCTCTTTTTCTAATTTGATTTTACATTCTGTGCAATAATTAGTGCTTTCTGGAACTATTTTGTTACAAGACTTACAAACATTAATTTCTCCTATTCCTTCACAAGTTTGACATTTTTCATTAATATCAATTACACCTTTTCCTTTGCAAACTTCACAGGGTACATCTTCTTCTATTTCTAAATCAAATTTAGCTTTAGCATTAGTATTTACACCTTTAAAATGGTTTTTAGTTTCAAAACTATCTTGAAAACCTGTTCCATCACAGGAATCACATACTTTTTGATCAACTTTTGAAGATCCTGTTCCTTTACAATTAGGGCATTTTTTTCTCATTCTTTACCTCTATAATGATAAAATTGTTGATAATTTTTAATTATCTTTTAATAGATTAATTATTATTTAATATATTCATTGGCATTGATTTCTTCATTGGATTATGTTATTTTTTATATTATTTTTGTCATTTAATTAGTTATTGAATTATCTTTAATATTATTATCTGTAAATGTTTTTATCTGTAAAATATGGTTATTTAATTTTTTAAGCTTAAAAATAAAACTAATTATTCTATTATCATATTTAAAAAATCAATAAAGTATAAAAATAATATAATCAATTAATATTAATAATATAATTAATTAATACTTAATATTTAATAATTAATAAAATAAGTTTATGATTAAATTTATCTATTGATTAACTTCTTTAAATTTATCTGGGTTATTTTTAACAAGGTTATTTCTTTGATTTTGTATACTTATCCCTTGATTCATAAGTTTATTAGCTGTACTTACATAATTATTTGCAACTACTTTATTTCCTTTTTTAAAATTTTGTATAGCTAATTGGAGATTAGAGGTTGCATTTTCTTTTAAGTTTAATTCTTCTTCAATTAAACTAAGGTATTGTAAATATAGAGTATCATTAATATTTTCATTATATTTATTAATTTCTAACATTTTATTTTTTGCTTCAAGAAAGTTGTTACTTGATGTTTGTACTTTTTCTTCAGCTAAGTTATAATTATGTAAATTAAGGTAGGTTACAGCTTCATTATAATTTGCATCTCCAATTTCAATATTCTGACTTAAACTTGGAATTATATTATTTATATTATCCATAGGAGTTTTAATACATCCACTAACAGATACAGTAGCTAACAATACTATAATTACAATAATAATCTTTTTGTTCATTAATGTTTTTTATGTATATTATAAAATATAAATCTTATTAAATTGAAATAACATTGATTATAATTTTAGTTTTTAATTTTTATAATCTTTATAACTTTTAATCATTTTTAATTATTTTTCATATCTTTTCATAATTTTTCATAATTTTTTATTTAATATTAATAATAAATTTTAATATGTAATAATTTAATATGCAATAATTATAACTAAATATTAACTAAATATTAACTAAATTTTAATTATTTTAAAAATAAGTTGGTAATAAAATAGATGGGTATTTTATATGATATAAATATTCAGTGCAAATATAAAAGATATAAAAAGATATAAAAAGATATGAAAAATAATTAAAAACATGAAAAATAATATAATAAAAATCTGGAATATAATAAAAGTCTAATAAAAACTTAATAAAAATATAATAAGTATTTATTAAAATGCTTAATAAACCATTAGCTTATTAATAAAGTGTTAGTTTATTAAACTTTAATAAATTACATTTTTTGTTATATTTTAAATTTTATTATGTTGTTATTATAGTTTGATTCTGTAACCATTCTATCATAGTTTAGGTTTATATATTTGTATATGTTTTTGTGTGTTGAGTATTTATAAAAGTTGATTTTAATAAGTTTAGTTGTTCCTTTTTTTATTGCAGGCACGCTTATTATTTTGTATTTTGTGTCACTATACCAAATCATTAATTTGCTTGCTGTTGAATCTCCAGTTCCTTTATTTTTTATTTTAACAGAGTAGGTATTTCCACTTCTTTTGATACTTGTTACTTGTAAATCTGGTTTATATCTAAGGTAAGATTCTTTAAATGTTATTTTATTGTTTGTATATGTTGATTCAGTTACTTTTTTATCATAGTTAAGTTCTACTGTTTTTGTTTTATGATTATTGTTTGTGTAGTTTAAATGTGATGATTGATTAAAGAAGAATAAAATATATCCTATAGTTTTTCCTTTTGCTATACTTGGAATATTTACTATTTTGTACATTGTTGAGCTTATTGATACTTTCATTTTGGTTGGGCCACTGTTTGCATCCCCCTGATTTTTTATAGTGCAATTATATATTGTTGTGTTGTAATATTTTGGGTCATTAGCATGTGATCCTGTTGGGTATATTCTTTCGATTTTTAGTAATATTAAGTCTGGTTTTGGATTTTTTAGTGTATATTTGGTTTTAAATTTAACCTTATTGTTTTTATAGTTTGATTCTATGAGTTTTTTATTGTAGTTTAGGTATGCGTATTTTGTTTTATGTAATAATTTTGCATAGAATTTTGATTTTATTGTTTTACTATCTCCAGCATATATCTTAGGTATTGTTATTGTTTTATAATATTTTTTATTGTATTTTAATAACATTTTACTTGTTTGTGATGTTTTATTTCCTTTGTTGATGATTTTAAAGTAATAATATCCTTTTGAGTATGTGATTTTAGAGATTATTAGATCTGATTTATATATTTTTGTTGTGTTTTTTGTTGTGTTATTTTTAGGAAGTTCTATATTGAAAATATATGTATAAACTGGAGATGTATTGTTGTATATATCTATTGCTATTATTTTGATTGTTGTTGTTTTATTTAAATTGATTGTTTGTCCTGAATATTTATTTATTCCTATTATTGGCTCTCCTCCATTGATTGTGTAGTACATTACATTGGTTTCACTATCACTTGTAAATTTGATATTTATTGCACTGTTATATTTACCACTTGGTATATTGCTTTTTATTGTTGGAGGTAATATTTCTTTAAGATTTATTGTTTTTTGTATTGTATCTTCAAATTCTTGGTTTTTTATTTTTAGTGTTATGGTATATGTTCCATAGTCTTTATATCTGTGGGTTGGGTTGTATTCTGTTGAGGTGGTTCCATCTCCAAAGTCCCAATAGTATTCGAAGTTATTACCTTTAGAATTGTCATTAAATTCAACTTTTAGTTTTTCGATTGTAATTGTAAAATTAGCTTGAGGTTTGTTTAATGCATAAATTTTCTTATTGTCAATAAAATATATTGTTCCATCTTTTCCAATAGCAATTGATGATGTTATGGAGTCTGTTGTTTTATTCCATTTTAATGTTCCATCTGGATTAATAACAAAAAGACCATTTTTGGTTCCTATGTATATAATTCCATCATTATCAACAATTGGTGCTAAATATCCTTCTGATACTCCACCATGATCAAATTCCCATATTAAGTTACCATTGTAAAATGCTCTCAATTTGTCCTCGAACATTATGTAAGCTGTTCCATTATGTGTTAAATAAATTCCATATGCTTGTTGCACTGTTTTATCAGAATTCCATTTCCATTTTAAAGTTCCAACTGAAGTTATTGCATATACTGAACATCCTTCTTTTTTATCACTACCATCATTTGCAGTTAAATATATTATTCCATCTTTTCCAACTATCGGTGTGTTATAGCTTGCTATTGAGTATTTTTGCTCTAATTGGTATTCCCATTTAAATGTGCCGTTATTGTTAATTGCAAGAAGGGTTGTTTTGAAGATATTATTATTTCCTTCTCTGTAATTGTTAATTACATATACTGTTCCATCTGGTCCAATTGCCATATTTCCTGATCTAAATTCTACATAATTGGAGCTATAATTGTATATGTATGATTCATGAAGTTGATATTTCCATTTTAAGGTTCCATTAGGATTTACTGCAAATAATGTTCCGTTTTGACTTGTAAAGTATATTATTTCATTTTCATCGGTTATAGGTGAAACTCCGAAATTGGAATCTCCTGCATCAAATATCCATTTGAGTGTTCCATCAGGTTTTAAAGCATGTAGTTTGTTATCCCAACTTACAACATATATTGTTCCACTTTTACCTATTGTTGGTGAATTGATTAAGTAGCTTCCAGTGTCATAAGTGAATATTATTTGTCCATCTCGGTTGAAAGCATAAACTGTTCCATTGTATGCATTGGCATAGATTATATTACCATTTACAACAGGAGATCCTATTATATATATTCTATAAAACCATTTTATTACATCAGAGTCTATTGTTGGTTGTTGGAATGGATTTTCTTCATTTGTGACATTTGAATTAACGATGTTAAAATATCCTTTATATGTTTGGGAATTGTAACCATAAGATTCAAATTTAGCAGTATAATTTATGATTCCTGTTTTATTTGCATAGTATGTTCCATTTCCTCTACCATTTATTATGTTTATATAGTAGTTTTTTCCATTGATTGTGATTGTAAGTTGACCATTTAAGTTTAAATCTCCGTCGGTAGCACTAATGTAGTATATTAAGTTTTTATTGTATGTGCCTGTGTTATTTGTAATGATTATATTTGCATTTGCATTAGTTATATTAAAGTGCCCTTTAAGATTGAGGTCATTATATGCAGGATCATGGAAGTATGCTGTATAGTTTATGATTCCTGTTTTGTTTGCTAACCAAGAACCCATTCCATATCCATTAACAATATTAATATAGTAATCTTTTCCATCAATTCCAATGTTTAATACTCCATTTAACCCTAGTGTTTCAATTGACTTATCAAAAACATAGATATTATAGATTATGTATTGATTATATTTACTTGTGAAATTTTGAATATAAATAGTAAAGTTACTTGGAGTTATATTTAACCAACCTTCATTATCTGAATTAATATAGTTTGTAGTTTTATTTAAGACAACTTTTATATCAAGTTTCCCAGACTTATTAGCTAACCATGATAAAATAGCTATACCATTTTTATCTGTAATTGCACTTCCTAAGTATGTATCATCAATATAAAAGTTAATAATTTGATTAGATATAGGATTTCCTTTAGAATTTACTAATAAAGCACTTAAGTTTACCAAACGATTACCAAATCCTGAAGTATTGTTATAATCAATATATGTATCGTAAATAAAAATTATGTTATAAACCATATTTTTATTTGTCACTATAGTAATATTATTAAATTCATGTTTTAAGTTAATTGTAAATGAATAATTAGCAACTCTACCATCAAACTTACTAGGAATTTCAGCTATACTTCCACCATTATTAAAAAATTCCACATTAAAATAAGGTAATAAATCAATACCATATGTATTATTAGTATTATTCAAATGGAAATAATAAGTAAAATTAAATTGATCATTTGTATATTTGTTTAATACATCTGAATTTGTTATTGTTATCTCATAGTAATTGTCAACAATACAATTCAATACTCGAGATCCATTATTATTTCCCCACCAATTATAGGATGCATTAAGAGTATTATTAACTTGTTCATTGTATACTGATTTTGAATAGTTATCGATAATAACATTATAATTAAGACTTATATTTTGACCTTTATTATATAAAGTATTACCAAGATCATTAGATATTGTATTATCTAAAAAATAAGAATTTTTAACTATTAGGTTATTCCCTTCATTGTATATAGCTCCTCCACGAGATGTTGCACTAGCACCACCTGAAGTGATACGTGTATTGGTAAAATTACTTAAGCTAAATGAAGAATTATTACCTATATTAAAAATTACGCCTCCATAGCTACTAGCACCTCCTCCACTAGAAGATACTGTACTATTTGTGAAATAACATTCACTAATATTTAAAAAGTTTCCTGTGTTATAGACAACACCACCATAGGCAGCAGCACCTCCTCCACCAGAAGACACTATACTATTTATAAAATAAGAATTTTTCAGGTTTAAAAAGTCTCCTGTATTATAAAAGATACCACCATAACCAGCAGCACCTCCTCCACCATTATTTATTCCATTATTTTTAAAATAAGAATTTTCAACTAGATAATTATTTCCTTCATTATATATAACACCTCCATAACCAAACCATGCAGACAAACCAGTATTTGAAAAGTTACTATTGTTTATTTGGAAGTCATATCCCTTATTATATATAATTCCTCCATATCCTGGAGAACCAGCTCCCATACTATTATGTGTATTGTTAAAAAAATTTGTATTATTTATTTGGAAGCTATTTCCATTATTATATATTACTCCTCCATATCCTGTTGATGCAGAAAGAGTATTTTTAGAAAAGTTACTATTGCTTATTTGGAAATTGTTTCCATTATTATATATCACTCCTCCATATCCTTTTGATGAAGATAGTGTGTTGTTAAAAAAAGAATTATTGATTATTTGAAAATTATGTCCTGAATTATATATTACTGACCCTGAAACTGTGGAATTAGATGAAGAAATTGTATTATTATTAAAAATAGAATTTTTTATTGTTAAATTGTCTCCATTGTTATATATGACCGCACCAGAAGCTGTTTGATTATTGCTAATTAATTTATTATTAATAAAACTAGAATTTTCTATTAAAACATTACTTCCTGAATTATATATCACTCCTCCAGAAAGATTATCATCTATTAAATTACCATATAAAGTATTATTTATGAAAGTACAATTAATCAAACTTAAAAAACCTTCGTTATATATTATACCTCCTTTATTGCCTAATTGGTTACTATTCCGTATTGTTATATTGATTAAAGTTAAATATCCTGTTTTAGTTATATTGAAGGCTCTTGAATCTTTTCCTGTTAGGTCTATTATAGTTGAGTTTGAATTTCCTATAATCGTGATGTTTTTATCAATTATAATACCATAGTCTCTATGTTCATCAGAACTGTTTACTCCTCTTTGATATATACCCTCTTCCATAAGTATAGTTTCATTGTTAGTAGAATTTTGAATGGCTTCATTTAAACTAGAACCTGTTTCATTGTTAATTGTTGCTGCAGATATATAATTAATATTTAAAATAAAAATTGCAATTAATATTATTATAAAGATTGTCTTCTTAAAAGCTGTTTTATTATTTATTTTCATTTATCAATACACCTTATAGTTTTTTTTTTTGAGTTATCATTATTTCGATAAGTTTTTTTTTTTTTTTTTTCAAATGTTTTTTAATTAATAATTTTTAATACTTATTTTGATTTATTAATTTTTGGATTTTTGGTTTAAAAAACTTCTCTTTTTCTTTTAAATCCATATAAAATTAATATTACAAATATAAATATTATAGTATGGGCTAATGCAATATCATTTGTAGTAAGCTCTTTTTTAGTTTCTTCTAACAGTAATTCAGAAACTATTGAAGTTTTTGAATCTCCTACTCCAGATGATCCTCCAGAACTACCTCCACTATTAGCTGACTCAGAAGATTTAAAGGCTTTATTATTATTTTTTGCTGAAGGACTAGTAGATGGGGAATTAGAAGATTCATCATCATAATCGTTAGCTGATGATTCCATTTTACTAAAAGACTGTTTATATGGAATAGATCCTGCAGCTGCAAATGTAGGAGATGAACCAGCTCCATTTGGATTATTCCCATAATTTCCATTTCCTGTACCAGATCCTTTTCCATTTCCGCTTCCTGTACCTTTTCCATTTCCTGATCCATCACCGTTTCCATTACCATTCCCGTTTCCATTTCCATTTCCTGTACCTGGTTCGGATCCTGTACCTGATTGATCATTGTTGATATTTTCCCAATCTTTGTAATTATCTGGAGGAGAAACTGGTAACATGTTTGTTACTATTGTGTTCCAATTTAAAACAGCTGAAAGTCCATAAAACTCAGCTCTAACTTCTCCAATAAGATCCATAGCATTAAAAACAACAAAAGCAGAACCGTTAATCATATATGTTTTGAAAATTTTTTTACCTACATAAAAAGTTATTATGCCTGTTGGCATATTAGAAGCAACTTTCCCTGTATCCCCATCAATTATATATGCCATGTATGTTGCTGGACCTACCCTTAAAATTTTTAAATAAGGAGGATTTATTAAGATACCACATACCCAATCATCAGGTTTAATTAAATTAGATCCTATAACAATATCATAGGAATCTATTTCTTTAACATATTGATAAGGATCATTCATTCTTTGACCGTCAAATGTTCTCTGATTATTATAGGTTACAATATTATGTTTAATTGTATTGTCTAAGAAATATCTTAATTCACTTCCAAATTGTATTCCTGCCCCACCATCATATAAGCCAATGTCGGTTCTTTCAATATTATTTATTATTATATTTTTTACAACTGTAAGGTTGCTTATAATATTATTAAATTTAATACCTACATTAGAATACTGAATAGAATTATTATGTATTAATACATTGTCTGAATATCCTCCTTCAAATAGAACACCAAAGTATGTATTATGTAAAATAGTATTATTGGTAAAAGAAACATTACTTGAATTAGAAATACCAATCCCATTAACATTGTATGTTAAATTAGAATTTGATATCTTCACATTCATCGAGTTTTTTGAATAGACACCACTCATATTATCTCTAGAACTAGTCATTGAGATTTCTTGAGCTAAACCAGAGAATTCTATTTTAGAATTTGTTATAAAGCTATTTTTAGAATTTATCAGTTCTATTCCATTTCCATTGCTCTTTGATATTTTTATGTTTTTAATTAGAGTATTATTGGAATTTTTTATAGATATTCCATTATTATTCTTATCTATTGTTGTATTAGATATATTAATATTATTTGAGTCATATACATCTATACCTGTGTTTTTAACAAGGTTTATAATGTTATTTGTTAAATTTATATTAGATGAGTTTGTTATAGTGATCCCAGTTTCATAGTTTTGTATAATAAAACCACTTATTGAAACATCTTTAGTGTTTTGTATATTAAATGCAGATCCTAAGTTAGAGCCTATTATTTTTGTTTGGTTACTTGATATGATTTTAATTTTCTTATTTATGGATATATTGAGGTTATTATATGTAGAACCTTTAAATTCTATAATATCATCATCTTTAGCATTCTTTATTTGATTATTAATTTCATCATTAAGTATTATTGAATGACTTTCATAATAACTCTCATCATTAATAATAATTTTTGAAGCAGAAGCTTCATGTATCATACTAAATAAAGCAATGAGAAAAAATATCATAATAAGAACTTTATAAATTTTAAAATTCTTATTTGAATTGATTAATACTATTTTATAACCCCCCTTTAATAATAAGATTTTATAAAACGATGAATAGATCTCTTTTTTAGGCTATTGTTTTTTATAGTATTCTATAGAATATTATATAGTTTATATGTAGATTTTCACATCAATATTCTAATTCTGTTAATAGATATATTGCATCGTTATATTTATTGTAACATATCGAAATTTTAATTTATAAAACTATATATAATCTTTATATAATCTTTATATAATTTTTATATATTATTTTTAATTATTAAACCGTTATGTTTAATTATCATATCGTTATGTTTCATTTTAAATATATTTAATAGTTACTATTTTTAAAATATTAAAATTATTTAAAATTATTTAAAAAATTAGTTAAAGAATCAATTAAAAAATTAATAATAATTAATTAAAAATCATTAAAAATAAAAGTTTTATTTTAAAACAACTTATATTATTTTTTTGTATTGATCAATAATTTTAAATTTTATTATATTCTTGTATAAAACATATATGTATTGAATTTTAGTCGATATTGTTTAATAATTCATACACTAACTGAATAAAAATAATTATTAATCAAATCAATATCAAACTAATTTACAAACATCATTAAATTCTATAAAATAATTACTTACAAAAAGATTTAAATATAGAATAATTAATATTTCTATATGCAGTCTTATTCATATTGGAATTATAATAACTTTAATGTTTAAATTAATTATTTTTTTATTTATATATTATTACTAGATATGAACATTAGTTCTAATCATATGAATATTGATTGTAAATAGTTTACATTGATATGTATAATTGATTTATATATCAAAAAAATTTCATATCTTTTTAGAATAAGATTATGGGGGGTAAAAAAGATTGATAATACGAAAATTAAAAAAAAATACGTTCACTATGTTACTATTAATAACGATAGTTATTTTTAGTGTTACTATGATTAGTAGTGTTAGTGCAACGGATATAACTAATTCCACTGATGGGGGTATAAAACAGGGAATCATTGATTCAGATGATGGTATTTTACACCTTTCTGATGGAATTTATAGTGGAGAAAACAACACGAACATAACCTTGGATAAAAATATGACGATAATCGGTCATAGTAAAGAAAATACTATAATCGATGGACAAGGAGTAAATAAATTCTTTAATATACCTACAGGTACAGGATATTCATTAACTCTAATAAATTTAACCTTAATAAATGGTTTTAGTGCAAGTAATAATGGAACTATAAGTAATAATGGAGGTACTATTAATATAGAGAATTGTGTGTTTAATAATAACTCTGGATATTCTGTTATATTAAATGGTTATGTTTCTGGTTCACAGAAGAGTTTTCTTACAATAAAGAATTCTAATTTCAATGGTAATCCTGCAACAAATGTTATTTATAACCGTGGATTCAATGCTACTGAAAAAAGTATTGCTAATATAAATAGCTCTAATTTTAACAATAATAATAGAATTTATAGTGTTTATGGTGAAATTGTAGCTAATTATAATAGATTTATGAATAACGCTATTTCTGCTAGTGCTAGTCAAAATACTCTTAATTTTGATTTTAATTGGTGGGGAAGTAATAATGCTCCAAGTGTAGTTACTACTAATCGTTTTATTGTAAATGTTATTCCAAATGGTAAAGGTAGTTTTAATTACACTATTGTGTTAAATGATTCTAATATTGAGTATAATTCTAGTCTACTTCCTGATTTTAATGGAGTATACTATTATTATGATGGTGGATCAAACACTACTTTCAGTGCTAAAAACAATCAATCACTTTCAACTGATCCTACTCAGAACAATTTTTTCCTAGTTGTTGATAATTACAAATCTCAAAAGATTACTAATAATATGACTGTTAATCCTATTAAAAATGCTAATGTTGGAGAAAACATAACTGTTAGTGGTACTTTAAAGGATGTTAATAATCAAAATGTTGATAATGTTATTGTAACTGTTGTATTTAGTAATGGTACTAGTTATAATATAACTGTTCATGATGGAATTTTCTCTCAAAGTTTCACTGCTACAAGTGCTGGTAATTTTGATGTTTTAGTTACTTACAATGGTAATGATATTACTACAACTGGTAATACTAGCTTTAAAGTTAAAGAATCTACAATTGGGCAGGATAATTCATCAAAACCTCAATTTAATAATGGTGAATCTGATTTTGTTGGACCAGATACTAATAGTACAAAATGGAATGCCACTTTAACTGCTAATGGGAAATTAGCTATTGGTTCAGATGGTACAATCTATTTATTAGATACTAATGGGGCTTTAAGTGCTTACACACCTAATGGTATTTTAAAATGGAAAACAGAAAATATAGCTACAGGTACAAATTCTTATCCTGCGATTGGAAATAATGGGACTATATATATAGCTAGTAATGGAACTTTATTTGCATTTAATAAAAATGGTGTTTTAGTCAATAGGTTTGATTCAGATTCATTAGGTATTGGACAATCTACTTCACCTCAAATTGGCTTTGATGGAACAGTTTATGTAGTATTTAATACAACTTTATATGCAATAAATCCTAATTTTTCTTTGAAATGGAAGTATGATTTTTACCGTCTTGATATTTTAAATGCTACTGGTAATGTTACATCATATTCAATAAGTATTGTTACTAATGGTGTGATTATTGATAGTAATGATATTATTTTTGTAGCTGTTTCAGAAAATCAAGGTGCTTCTAATAAATATATTTATTCTATTCAAGCAATACTTCCTAATGGAACCAAAAAGTTTGAATCTGTTGTTGGTACATCTTCATCAGCTCCTATTCAGGCAATTGCTGAATATATGGATGTTGTTTATGTTGAAATGAGGAACACTTTTCTTATTATTTCTAAAGAAAATGGAACTTTTAAAAGTACTAGTGGAGGATCATTATCTGCTAATCCTATTGCAGTAGGTCCAGGTGGAGTTGTAATTTTTGGAGGCAATCCTATGGTTGCTATACGTCCAGATGGTAGTGAAGTATGGAGTGGTTGGGTTTATGGACTTCAAGCAGTCTATTGTTTTGGTGCTGATGGAGTATTTTACGCAAAAATAGGTGGTGTTTTATTAAGCATACCAGTTGATAATGTTATGAATGGTGATCCCTCACAATTTATGACAAAGTGGAGATTAGCTGTTGATGCTACTGATGTTGCTATTGGTCCTAATGGAACTCTTTATGTTGTTGGTGGAAATAGATTATATGCTTTACAAGATTTAAGTGTTGATTTCAATTATGATACAAACAATAAAGATGTTGATTTTGTTTCTAACATTTCTCATCCTGTTGAAAGTTATTTATGGGACTTTGGAGATGGAAACACTAGTGATCAGGCAAATCCAACTCATACCTATGCAAAATATGGTAACTATACTGTTAAACTTGTTATAAATACATTATCTGGTGAAGTAGGAAACTTTGAAACTGTAATTGAAGTTAATGATAATATTAACCCTATAGCTAATGCAGATAAAGATTCAGGTACTTATTACAAAAATATTCAAGTTGAGTTATATCTGAATGAACCAGGTAAAATCTATTATACTTTAAATGGTTCAACACCAACCAACGAAAGTATTTTGTACAATGGTCTTATAACAATTAGCTCAAACTCTATTCTTAAATTTATTGCAATAGATGAGTCAGGCAATCCATCAGAAGTTTATACTAGAGATTATACAATTGATAAAACTCCAGTTAATGTCACTGCTAATAATAAGGGAGGCAGTTATTACGATAACATCTTAGTAACCTTAAATACATCAAGAGATTGTAAAATTTATTATACTTTGGATGGTTCAACACCAATAAGCACTAGTAATGAATATACAGGACCTATAATAATTAACAAAAGCTTAACTTTAAAATTTATTTCAGTTAATGAAGCAGGAATTTCTTCTAATGTAGTTACTGAAAAATATACATTAGACAAAAGTACTCCAATAGGAAAAGTAAATTATAATTCAGGAACATACAATAAAAATTTGAAAATAGCTTTATCAATGAATAAAAAAGGCACAATATACTACAAATTAAACAATAATGCTTATATTCAATACAAAGGACCGATAACTATTAGTAAATCTTCTACAATAAGTTATTATGTAAAAGATTTAAGTGGAAGAGTATCAAAAACAACTACTTTAAAATACACAATTGATAAAACAAGTCCTAAGATTACTAAAATAACACCTAAAAATGGCTATACAAAAGTTGCAGCTAAAAAACAACAAATTGTCATTAAATTTTCAGAAAAAATAAAAGCAACAACAAGTAAATATTTAAAACATATAAAACTTGTTAATAATAAAAACAAAAAAGTATCAACAAAAGTTACAATCAAAGGAAACAATTTAATAATCAAAACAGCAAAGCTATCATCAAAAATTACATATAAATTGTCTATAATCAAGAATCTGTTTAAAGATTATGCAGGAAATAAATATTCCAAAGGTATAAATTTAAAGTTCAAAACAAGATAAACAAAACAATAGTAATTTATAAGAAAGAGAGAAAGAGAGTATCTCTTTCTATTTTTATTTTTATTAAAATTTTTTATTAAAATTACTCTTTTTTATTTTTTTCTGTTCTTACTATTTTTATTTTTATTTTTTTATAAATTAAATTTTTATTTTTATAAGCATTATTTTTAAACATTATTTTTTATTTTTAATAAAAATCTTTATCATAAAAATTTTTATCTATAATATCTATAATAATTCTATAATAATATTATATAATTATAGAATTTAATAGAAAAATTTGTATAACTATAGAATTGAATAGAAAATATTATTTAGTATAACTCAATAATATTCTAATCATGACAATTAATGATAAAAATTATGATAAAATAAAAGACTATGCAGTTAAATATCGTCAAGCTGTAAATGAACTTTTAGAAAATGATGTTGCAAAGCTTAAAGATAAATCAATTAGTCCAGAATTAAATAAATTTTGGGATGAATTTGAAGATAAGTTTAATAATGTAAAATCAGGTAAAAAAGATAATCAAATTTTTAATCTTTATGTAGCATTAAATGATGGTCGATCTGTGGTAATAACTAAAATGGATACTATAGAGCCATGGTTTGTTAAAATAAGTGGTGTTAACTGTGAAAATGGTGAAAATACTTTAGAAATAATTAATTCTAGAAGTAAAGAACCTGAAATAGTTTTAGAATTAATAGATTTATAAATTGATGAAAATTTTTAAAAAATTTTTAATTTTATTGTATTGATTTATTTTTTTATTTTTATTTTTTTAAATTTTTAATTTTACAAATAATGTTTTTACTTTTAATCCTTTATTTTTAATTTTTTAATAATTTTTAATTTTTTACTTTTAATCCTTTATTTTTTATTTTTAATAATTTTTAATTTTTTAATTTTTTCATATTGGTGAAATAAATTTTTAATAGAAAAATTTATAAATAAAGCACGAATATAATATAAATTACTATCGATTATATAATATTATATTTCTTTTAAATATTATAAAAATAGTTAATATAATCTTAATATTACTTAAAAAAAGTAAAGGTGGAAAAATGATAGTAGTTGAAGAAAAATTAGGAAAAAATCATGAACGTTATGTTGAAAAAAATGAAAAAACTGTTGCAAAACATTTAGAATTTAGACAAAAAAATTCTCTCAAAAAAATAAACATTAGAGCTAGTAAAAATATGCAAGCTCTAAAAAAAGAAAATATGTAATATTAGATAGTAAGATAAGTTTTCTTTGAACAATAATAATTTTTTTTTTGAATAATAATGAGTTCTCTTTGAATATTTTTATCAATTATATTAATTTTATCATTTTTTTAATAGCTATTTTTTGCATATTTTTCTATTTTTCTCTATTTTTTCTCTATTTTTTCTTTAATTTGTGGCTGATTATACTTTTTATTCTGTTTGGTTCATCGATTATAATAGATTTTCACATTGAATATTAGTTTAAGTTTATATTTTTTAAATTTATATTTATTATTTATTTCAACATTTATTTTTAGTTTTTAAAAAATTGTATCTTTGAACACAAAAACGTGTTAATAATTAATATATTAATATATTTTATTTTAATATATTTTATTGATATCGAACTAAAAGTAATGTTTAATAAGGTGTTCTAACATATTATTATTTACATAATAAAATTGAATATTTAAAGAATAATCAATCTGAGTATTATAATTGGTTATTAATAATACTCATTGTTTATGTCTTTATTGAGTAAATTACATGAAATCAAAGGTGATATGATGTCAAAAACTCTCGAAAATTTAACAAAAGCATTTATTGGAGAAAGTCAAGCTAGAAATAGGTATACTTTTTTTGCTAAGCAAGCTAAAAAAGATGGTTATGAACAAATATCTGATATATTTCTTCAAACAGCAGAAAATGAAAGAGAACATGCTAAATGGCTTTTTAGATTAATCAATGAAATAAAAGAAGATGATGAAGATATTATTGTTGAAGCTGAAGCCCCTACAATCTTAGGAGATACTGTAGCTAATCTTAAAGCAGCCATTGCTGGCGAACATTATGAAAATAGTGAAATGTATCCAGAGTTTGCAAAAGTAGCTAAAGAAGAAGGTTATGATGATATATCTAAAAGATTAACTGCAATTGGAGAAGCAGAAATACATCATGAAACAAGATATAGAATGCTACTTAAGATTGTTGAAGATGGAACTACTCATAAAAAAGACAAACCAGTTACATGGATGTGTCGTAAATGTGGACGTATACATATTGCTGAAGAGCCTCCTGAAAAATGTCCTGCATGTGATCATCCAGCTAAATACTTTGAAATAATCTGTGATGAATATTAATCATGGGTTTATAGAATTTGATGCTGATGGTTTAATATTATTCATTAGAATAAATTCATTAATATAATTAATATTTAATTATTGAACATTATTCAATTATTAAATGTTTAAATATTATTTTATATATGTTTAAATATTATATATTTTATAATATTTTATATATTAATTGTATTAATAATATTTAATCCATATTTAATTTTAATCCATATTTAATGATTTCAAATATTTGTTAATTCTGTGTATTTGATGATTTTAGATTTAATAAGATTTTAGATATTAATGATTTTAATGTAATATTAATAAAATCAGGTGATAAAATGACAAAACTTAATGAAATATACAGATGTAATGTCTGTGAAAACATAGTTGAAATAGTTAATGAGGGTATTGGTCAACTAGTCTGTTGTGGAGAAGATATGGAACTATTAGAGGAAAGACAACTTGACGTTGGTCCTGAAAAACATATTCCTATAATCGAGAAAGATGGCGATAACATTATTGTAAAAATAGGTGAAGTTCCTCATCCAATGATTGAAGAGCATCATATATGCTTTGTTGAGTTGTTTGTTGGAGATAAAGTTTATCGTAAATTTTTAAATGCAGGAGATAAACCAGAAGCTGTTTTTGAAGTTTGTGCAGACATTGATGACTTAAGAGCACGTGAATATTGTAATGTTCACGGATTATGGCATTCTTAACTTATTAATTTTTTAATTAACTTTTATCAATTTTTTAATTTTTTAATTTTAATAATATTTTTATAATTATTTTTAAATTTAACATAATTTTAATAGTATTTTTAATTATATTGTTTATTATTTTTTATTGGTACTATATTATTGTTTATAATTTTTCTATTTATTTTAAAATTTATTATTTTAAATTTAATTAATACAATAATTAAATAAAATCAATAATAATTAGCTTTATAACAATTATCATTATAACAGTTTATAACAGTTAGATAATCATTATTCATATAATAATTAATCATATAATAATTAGTCCTATAAAAGTAATAATGATAATAAAAAGAAAAAAGTTATAAGCAATATATTAAAAATATTAATATAAAAACAATAAAATGCTAGTTTTTATTACTAAATATTTTCTAATTAAAGATTTTTACAATCGATTATCAATATTTAAAGATGTCAATATTTAAAGATGTCAATGTTTAAAGATATTAATGTTTAAAGGTGTATTTAATGAGTCTAATTATTGCTTATGTTGGGAAAAAAGGATGTGTAATGGCGAGTGATAAAAGAAGAATTGCATATTTTGGAGATAAGGAAAATCGTGAAAAATTAGAGGAAGAAATTTATTCTGGATCTATTAAAAACGATGAAGATTTAAAAAAAAGATCTGATGAATTAAATATTACTTTAAAAATTTCTGATGATGCAAATAAGATCCGTTATATAGAAAATGTTATTGTAGGTGAGGTAAGCTCTAGAACAACTTTTGAAACTAGACGTAAACGTATTTATGGAACTACTTATGGATATCAAATCATTGAAATGTTAGGTTCAGATATAACTCACTCTGAAAAAGGGGAAAATGCAATAATATTGTTTGGAAATAAAATATCTAAGGCTATGGCTAATGACCTAATCAGTAAAAAGTGGAAATCGAGTTTTAGTCTGAAGTATATGGGTGAAATTTTTGAGAGTGTTTTAGAGGAAGTAGCTTCTAAAACTCCTTCTTTAGGTAAAAAATGTGATGTTATGATTGTTCATCCTGAACTTGATAAAAAAAGTTCTCAAGAATATCTAGATGAAACAATTAGAAGAGATGTTCAATTATTAGGTAAATGGAGAGAAAAATTAAAAAGTGATCTTCTTGAACAAAATGAAACAATTCAATTAGCCACTAAGATTATAAATGAAGGGGATATTGGGGTTGTTTCAACTACTGATGGCCCTATTTTACAAGTAACTTTAAATAAAGATGTTCAAGCTTATGACACTAATTGGAAACAGCTTGCAAAACCTGGTGAAATTGTTGTAATGATTTCTAATCCAGGAGATGTTGAAATAGGTGATGAAGTCGTTATTGAGAATGAAATTCTTTGTATTAAAAGGAATAAATCTCATCTAAAATGTGATATAATTCTCTGTGACACTTGATATTATTTTATATTTTTCCATATTGTATTCTTTCATTTTTCATTTTTTTGTATTTTAGCTTTTTATTCTTTTATACTTTTTCATATTCTTTTTTTATTTTTATTTTTAATTGATTTAATAATTCTTGATTAAATTTTAACATTTTCTGACTAATTATTTTTTTATTATATAATTTTTATTCTTTGTTTGCTATTTATTTATTTTTATTATTTTTATTATTATCATTATTATAATTATCATGATATTGTTATTAATCTAAAATAATTATAGTAATATTTATACTTATGAAAGATAAATATTATAATGGATTATGTTTTTATTTTTAATTAACTATAATCTATTCAATTAATAAGATATAATCTATAGTGGTATAATCTAATAAGGATATAATCTATAGTTATATATCTAATAGATATAAGTTAATAGAAATTATAATTAATAGAGATATAATTTACATAAAATAGAGATTTAACTTATAATAAAATAGAGATATAATTTAATAAAGATATAATCTAAAATACGAGTATAAATCTAAAATACGAATATAATTTAATAGAATAATTTTTCATGGATTTGGTTTATGTACTTAAGTATATAAGAAAAATTCTTTAATATAAATATTAGGTGAAATATGAAAATAACATTTTTAGGAACTGGTGGAGGTCGTTTTGCAACTATTACTCAGAAAAGAATGACTGGAGGTTTCAGAATCGATAATATTAATGGTAAAAATATTCATGTTGATCCTGGTCCTGGAGCATTAGTTAGGTCATTCCAATTTGGACTATCCCCAGCTACTTTAGATGGAATTTTTATATCACATGCACACACCGACCATTATACTGATGCTGAAGTCCTTATTGAAGCAATGACTAGGGGTATGACCAAAAAAAAGGGAATTATAATGGGAAGTCGTAGTGTTTTTGAAGGATATAAACAATGGGGTCCTTCAATATCTAATTATCACACTGGAAAGTCAGAAAAATTAGTTTTGAGTCCTAATAAATCGAAAAACTTTTGGAATTTAAAGGTAAAAGGAACTAAAACGATTCATGGAGATCCAACATGTATTGGATTTCAGATTAAGTCAGAGGACTTCAATATATCTTATACATCAGATACTAAATATTTTGAAAAACTTCATAAATATCATAAAGATGCAGATATTTTAATAGCTAGTGTTATCAGACCAGGTAATCAATCTATTAAAGGACATATGTGTACAAGAAATTTTAAAGATTTAATAAATGAGGTTAATCCAAAATTAGCTATAATGACTCATTTTGGTTTTAAAATGTTAAATGAAAACCCTGAAAAAGAAGCTGAATTTTTAACAAGCGAAACTGGCATTCAAACTTTAGCTGCATTTGATGGTTTAGTCTTAAATTTTGAAAAAAACAATTTAAAAAACTTTAAAATAGAAAAAGCTAAAGATACTTGTAAAACAGATAATAATGATATATCTTTAGATTTCTTTTAATCTTTTCATTTTTTTAATTTTTATTCTTTTATTTTAATTTTTTCATTTCTTTTTTGATTTTTAATTGTTTCATATTTTCTTGTTTTTTATTTTTTTTATTTTTTGAATTATGATTTAAGCTATATTGTATGTTTAATATAATCTAAATCCTAATATACATAAAAATCAAATTTTAAATAATAGTAAAGACAAATATATAATTATTTGTTCATAAGATTAGGAGGAATTTATATGAAAAGATTTACTCAGATGGAATATAAAGATCCTGATGAAATGTTGTTTGGTCATGCGAAATTTCCAGTAAAAATTCGAGAAAATATGGAAATAGGTGATGGATATGTCATTCCTGAGATAAATGTGGCTCCTGGTGAGGGTACTGAAGAATCTAAAGAAAAAATGGTTTCTGAATCTAGGAATATTGCTCATAGTGCTTCTGAAAGAGCAGTTAATATTGGTTTACCTGCATTTATTTTAGAACAAGAACACATATCTCAGCAAACTAATAATCCTGATTGGACTGCCGAGTGTACAAAAGTTCAAATAGAAATGCTTGAAAAATACTATGATGAATATGGTATTAAGACAGCATTAAGAGCAACACCTGCAGATATTAGGGATGAAGAGAAAGATTCTGGTTTTTGGGATTCTGACCTTTTTAATAAGGTTATTGAATCTATTGAAGCTTGTGCTTCTAATGGTGCTTCAATTGTTTCTATAGAAACAACTGGTGGTAAATCAGTATCTGATTATGGTATTGCAAGAGGTGATCCTAAGGCTATTCTATTTGGAATTGGTGTTCTTGGTAGTATGGACATGGAATATATGTGGAATAAAATTGTTCTAATATGTAAAAAATATGATTGTATTCCTGGTGGAGATACAGATTGTTCTCAAGCTAATACTGCAATGTTTCTTGCAGGAGGATTGTTAGATAAAGATTGTTCTCATACACTAGCAGCTCTTGCAAGAGCTATGGGGGCTGCAAGAAGTTTAGTAGCTGTTGAATGTGGGGCAATGGGTCCATTGAAAGATTGTGGTTATGAAAATCCTATTGTTAAAGCTATTACTGGTGTTCCAATTTCTGCTGAAGGTAAAAATGCAGTCTGTGCTCATTCTGATTTAATGGGTAATTTAATGGCTGCTGTTACTGATGTATGGAGTAATGAATCAGTTTATCATAGGGAAGAAATGGGTGGTACAACTCCTGAAGTTTGGTTACAAGCAACAGGTTATGAAGCGGCATTAATGAATACTGCTATTGAAACTGATAATGGAAAAATTTTAAGAGATCTTTATACTCTTACAGATAAATATAGGGATCCTCAGGCATTAGTTCTTGCTTATGATAATGCTTATCGTATTGGTCAAGCTATAGTGGAATATGGGGATGATCCTTATCTTAGAGCTAGGGCTGCTGCTCTTGAAGCTGGTGCAATTATCAATGAAGCAGTTGATGCTAAGAAAATGTATTTAACTAGATTTGAAAGAGATTCTTTAGATAGTGCTCTTAAAACACTTGAAAAATTACCTACTGAGTCAGATAAATTTATCAAAGATTGTATTAGAAGGTATTCAAGGAAAATAGCTGATTTTGATCCTAAAAATTATGAGTTATAATGGAGCTAAGGAGGTTATAATATGAGTTATGAAGATTTAGAAAATAGAATTAATCAAAGGAATGTTTTTCTAAGATACAATGTGGAGTTAGAAGGACCTGCAATAAAACCTGAAGAAGATGAGGATGTTGTAGATATTCTTCCAAATGATGAACCTTTCAAATCAATTGCTTTAACTATTCTTCATGAAAATAGGGATGATGCAATTAATATTGTTAAAAAATCATTGGATGAAGGAGTATCTCCTATTGATATTATTAATGAGGGATTGATGAAAGGTATGGATGCTGTTAGTGTTCTTTATACTAAAGGAATTTATTTCTTGCCAGATCTTATGCTAGCTGGTGATGCAATGATGGAAAGTGTAAAAGAATGTGAGGCTGTTTTAGGACATAAAAGTGAAACTAAAGCTACTGTCGTTTCTTTTGTAGCTGAAGGAGATCCTCATGATATTGGTAAAAATCTCATATTGATGTTTTTAAGAGCTGGAGGCTATGAAGCTATTGATTTGGGTAGAGATGTTCCTGCAGCTGATATTGTAGAGGCTGTAAAAGAGTATAATCCAATTTTCATTACTGGAACTGCTCTTATGACTACTACTATGACAGCATTTCCTAAAGTTGTTGAAGCTCTTCAAAAAGCTGGTTTAGAAGTTCCAGCTATTGGATGTGGTGGTGGAGCAGTTAGAAAAGATTTTGTCGAGTCTTTCCCTATGAGTGTTTATGGTGTTGAAGCATATCACACTCCTAAATTGGCTGATGCTATTTTAAAGGATAAAAAAGATTGGAAAGATCTTAGAAAAGAATATGTGGATATTGTTGATGAATTTGTTCCTGAGTACTCTTAAATAGAGTACTACTATTATTTTTAAATTTTTTAATTATTAAAATCTTTTAGTTATTATTTTAGTTATTATTTTAGCTGTTAAATTAACTATTAATTAGTCACTGATCTAACTATTGAATTAGTTATTAAGTTATAAATTAATTTAAATTTTAATTTAAATTTTAATTTAACTATTAATTTAATTATTAATTTAATTAGTATTTTAGCTATTAATTTAAATATTACTTTAGCTAGTGCTTTAAATATTAATTTAACTACTAAATTTGACTTTTAATTTTTTATAAATCTACCTAGCTATTTTTCTAAGCTTGGTTTTGAAGTAGGACAAGTGATTTAAAATGAATGATAGATATGCTATTGCTATAGACATTGGTACAAGTGGTATTAGGGCCCAAACATTAGATATAGGCTCTTTAAAAGTAATTTCCACTGCAATCACTCTTAGGCATCCTTTACCTGGTGCTAATGTTGTTGATCACCTTCATTTTGCTTTAAAGGTAGGAATAGAAACTGCTCATAATCTTCTTATTGAAGCTATAAATAAGGTAATAGCTGGTTTAAATATTGATACTCAGAATATTGAAAGAGTAGCTGTTTGTGGTAATCCAATACAACTTTCTTTATTTAATAATATTGAAATTAGGGATTTGGCTTATTGGGGGGAAAATGCCCTTGAAAGATTAGATGTTAAAATTCCTTCAAGAAATTCTACTATAACTTCTCCAAAGGAAATTGGGTTAATTATATCTGATACTGCATCTATCTTCATACCTCCAGCCATAAGGCATGAAATTGGCGCTGATGCTCTTGCAATGCTTTTTAAAACAGAAGTTTTAGATAAAGAAGGAATTTATTTAGTTTCTGATTTTGGGACTAATGCTGAAATAGCTTTGGTGATTGATGGTGAAGTTTTTGCTTGTTCTGCTGCTGCAGGACCTGCTATCGAGGGACAGATGATAAATAAAGGTCGACTTGCATCTCCAGGGGCTATCTGTGATTTAGAAGATATTGATTATAATTGGAAAAGTATTATTTTAGACAATGATCTTTTGACTAGTGATGGTGATGTTATTGATCCTTCTAATGGAAAAATATCGTTAAAATCTACTAATGATATTAAAGCTACGGGTATTACAGGAACTGGTGTTATAGCTGCTTTTAGTTTAGGTATTTCTAATGATTTAATTGTAGATTCTAAAATAAAAACTAAAGATCATAAAATTCATTTACAAGATGATATTTATTTAAATGAAGATGATATTATTAATATTGGTAAAGCATTAGGTGCATTTAGAGCAGCTCATTTAACTTTAGCTGAGAAAGCAGATATACTTTTAGAAGATATTGATGCTGTTTATATGGCTGGGGCTTCTGGATTTTATGTAGACCCATTAAAATCTTTAAATATAGGTCAGATACCTCCATCTTCTAGAGAAATTTTTCAAGTTGGAAACACTTCTCTTGATTTAGCTAAAGATATTGCTTTAAATCCTTCTCTTCTCGATGATTTACAAGAAATTGCAGATAAAATGCGTAGTAATCATATAATGCTTGCAACATCTAAAACTTTTGAGAAAATTTATTCTTTAGAACTTTCATTTTATGAAGAAGGTATGCCTTTTTGGATGTATAACCAATGGCTTGAAAAATATGGATTTCAAAGCATTCCTTCAAAAGAGCCTAACCCTATTGTTCATAAGATTTTTGAAAGAGATATTCCAGAATTAGGGGTTAATGGTCTGAATGTTATTAAAATTGGTTTAACTTTAGAAGCTCAGTTTGATGGATGTACAAGTTGCTTAACTTGTATTAAGAATTGTCCTGAAGATGCAATATCTTTAACTGGTGATGGTAAAATTTTATTGAGAACAGATAAATGTGCAGGTTTAGGATGTCAAAAATGTGTTTTAGGATGTCCTGAAAAAGTTTTTGATTATGGTAAATTTTTAAATATTTCTTGATATTTTAAATATTTATTAAAAATCTTTTTGTATTATTTTATTGATAGTATAAAGTGTTTTTGTTTGTAGTATAATTATTTGTAGTATAGATTATAATATTGATTTTAATAATAACTTGTAATAATAACTTGTAATATTTAATTGTAATATTGTAATATTTTATTATATTATTAACATAGTTAGCAATATAATTGTATAAATTATTAATATAATTAACAATAAAATATTATAATAATTATTATAATTTATTTAAAAATAATTTATTATAATAACCATAATCTATTATAATAATTATATTAAAAATTAGAATATTATCAAGGATTCAAGGTGAACTTCATGAATTTAAAAGAAAATCTTTTATCAGTGCTTTCAGGAGAAAATGTTGATGTTGCACCAGTTATTAGTGTTACACAATTGGGAATTGTAGAATCTATGGAAAAAACAGGAGCCATATGGCCTGAAGCCCATAAAGACTCTGAAAAAATGGCTAAACTTGGGAGTTCTCTTTATGAACTTGCTGGACTTGAATGTGCAAGAATACCTTTTTGTCTTACTGTTGAAGCTGAAGCTATGGGTGCACAAGTAGATTTAGGTGGAAAAGATAAACCTCCTCAAGTTTTAAATACACCATTTTCTAATGCAGATGATATAGATATTCCAGATAACTTTTTAGATAATGGAAGGATTCCAACTGTATTAAAAGCTGTTGAAATTTTAAAAGAAAAATATGATGATCTTCCAATTGTTGTTGGAATTACTGGGCCTTTTACATTAACAGGACATTTACTAGGTGTTGAAAATCTTGTTAGATATTTAAAAACTGATATTGATGAGGTTGAAGATGCAATTGAAAATTCTCTTGATGCTTGTATGGACTATGCAGAGGCTCTTTCTGATGTAGAAGTAGATGTTGTATGTGTAGCTGAACCAACTGCTTCTCCAGAGCTTATTGATCCTTTACAATTTAAATCTATTGTTAAACCAAGGTTAGAAGATCTTGCAGGTTTTATAAATGAGAAAAAGGTTTTACATATTTGTGGATCTACTCAAGAAATAATTCATGATATGGCTTCTATTGGTTATGATGGAATCAGTGTTGAAGAAAAAGTTAATATTGTTAAAGCAAAAGAGGATATTGAATGTGGTATATCTTCTTTAAAATCTGGTGGAAAATGTTTACCTAATAATATTAATACTCCTTCAAAGATTATTGGAAACATTTCTACAAGTCAAACATTGTTTACAGGTTCAATCGAGGATGTTAAAACAGAAGTTAAAAAAGCTTTAGATGATGGAATAGATATTTTAGCACCTAGCTGTGGATTAGCTCCATTATCTCCAATAGCTAATATTAAAGCAATGGTTGAAGCAAGAAATGAATATTATGGTTTATAACCTATTAATATTTTAGTTTTAATTCAAATTCAATTATATTTTTTTTCTAATTTTTATCAATTCTTTATTTATTGTAATTCTTTATTTATTATTATAATTCTTTAGTTATTTTATTAATTCTCTACTTTTTTGATTTTTGGGCTTTGTAGAAATCCTTATTTTTTACACTTGAAATTTTTACTTTTGTGAAATTAAGTTGTTAAAATAATTCTTTAATTTCAAAATAAAAGATTTTTAATCATAATCTTTTTTTATAATTATATTGATATTAAAAGGATTTCTACAAAGCCTATTTTTTTATTTTTATATTTCTTATTTTTATTTTATTTTTTTTTTAATTATTTTTAATATTCCTTTAATTTTAATTTAAAGCTGGGGGGGGGGATAGCTATTGTTTTTTTCTTTTTGCTGTGTTTATTCGTTCATATGGGTTCTTATTGTTTTGTTTATTATTTTTTAGTTTTTAATTTTTTTATTCTTTTAATGACGTTTGGGTTGTTTTTTGTTTTTGGGTAGGAAGTTTTTTATAGTAGTTTTTTTATATTATATTATTGTAGCGTAGTGAGTGTTCTCATTGTGCTATGTATTTTTTATATTACTGATTGATTGGATCAGGAGGTGAAAAAAGAAAATGTTTGCAATAAATAGATTTTTTAAGCCAATTATTTTTGTTGTGTGTGTTTTATTTATTTTTTTAGCTTTATCTAGTGTTAGTGCAGCTAATCATGATTTTACTACAGTTAATACTACTGAACAGTTTCAAAGTGTTATTAATACTGATAATGATAATGATTTGGTGATTAGTTTTGATGATGGTGATTATTTTGATTGGGGTCAGCTTAATATTAGTCGTAATGCTACTATTGTTGGTAAGAATCGTGGTGGTGCTAAATTCACATCATCTAGTGGTACTTTGTTTAATATTAATGCTACTAATGTAAAGATTATTAATTTAACTATTAGTGGTTATACTACAGCTATAAAATCTAATTGTAGTGATTTGACTGTTAGTGATAATAATATTACTACTTCTGGTGTTAGTATTAATTTAAGTAGTAGTGGTAGTGCTAATCCTATAACAGGTGTTGTTATTAAGGATAATATTATTAAATCCAGTATATCTACTAATTTTCATGGTGCTGTTTCTTTATTCGGTAAGTCTGCTGATAGGACTGTTTTTGATGTTTTATTTAGTGGTAATAATATAACTGGTGGTTATTCTGGTGTATACTTAGGTGATGGTAGTTATGATAGTCCTGTTTCGTCTGGTAATTTGGTTTTTGAAAACAACAACATCACAGGAACATCAGACTATGGTGTTTATCTGGATGCATCCAGTAGCAACAACACCAATATAACCTTCGCCAACAACAACATCACAGGAACATCCAACTCTGGTGTTGCTCTGGGTGCAGTCAGCAGCAACAACGCCAATATATTCTTCGTCAATAACAACATCACAGGAACATCACGTGGTGTTTCTCTGGGTGCAGACAGCAGCAACAACACTAATATATCCTTCGTCAATAACAACATCACAGGAAGACCCGGCCTTGCTGTTGCTCTGTATGCATCCAGTAGCAACAACACTAATATATCCTTCGTCAATAACAACATCACAGGAACATCCAGCCCTGGTGTTTCTCTGTCTGCATCCAGTAGCAACAACATCAATATATCCTTCGTCAATAACAACATCACAGGAACATCCGCCCCTGGTGTTGCTCTGTATGCATCCAGTAGCAACAACACTAATATATCCTTCGTCAATAACAACATCACAGGAACATCCAGCCTTGGTGTTTATCTGGAGGCATACAGCAGCAACAACATCAATATAACCTTTGCCAATAACAACATCACAGGAACATCCGGCCCTAGTGTTGCTCTGTATGCATACAGCAGCAACAACATCAATATAACCTTCGCCAACAACAATATTACTGGTGTTAGTCATTGTGTTTATGTTTATTTGTATAATGGTAATATTAAGGGTGTTAATTTCTTGAATAATACTATTAATGCTACTAATGGTGATGGTTTTTATTTCTATACTGGTGGTGGTGTTACTAATGTGACTGATTTTATTATTCGTGGTAATACTATTTTTGCTACTAATGCTGGTTTGAATTTTACTGGTTTAAGTGTTGGTTCATTGGTTAATGTTACTGTTGAGTATAATCGTATATTGGCAAGTTTTGGTGTTAATGTTACTGGTCATAATGATAATAGTAGTTTTGATCGTAATTGGTGGGGTCTTAATAATATAACTGGTAAAATTTTGGGCATTGATACTCTTAATCATTTTATTTTGAATATTACTAATACTTCTAGTTTGGATGGTGTTCATTTTGGTGATAATGTTAGTTTTATGTTTTTAGTTTTGAATACTACGCTTAGTAATGATGGTGTTGAATTTTTACCTGATTTTGTTGTTAATGGAACCTTCAATGGCGATGATTTTAATAGTAGTCGTGTTGATGGTTTTGTTTATAATGCAACAGCTACAGCTGGTGTTCAAACTTTAGCTGCTACTTTAGATAGTCAGAATGTGATTCTAAGTTTTAATACTAATTCTAGTATTAATGTTCCAGATAGTGTAAGTATTGGTGCGAATGTTACTATTTCTGGTGAGCTTGAGGGTTATGTTGGTAATGGCTCTGATTCTTTGACTGTTAGTGTTGATGGTAATGTTTATAATAATGTTACTATTAATTCTACTGGTGGTTGGAGTCTTAATTACACAACTAACTGCACAGGAAACATAACTATTAGTGTTACTTATGTTGGTAATGATAATTATACTGGTTTTACTAATGCAAGTAGTTTTACTGTGATTTTGAATGATACTAATTCTAGTATTGTTGTTAATCCTGAAACTGTGAATATTGGTGATAATGTTACTATTTCTGGTGAGCTTGTTGGTTATGTTGGTAATGGCTCTGACATTTTAAGTGTTATTGTTGATGGTAATGTTTATGATAATATTATTATTAATTCTACTGGTGGTTGGAGTCTTAATTACACAACTAACCGCACAGGAAACATAACTGTTAATGTTACTTATGC